>NZ_BACT01001090.1:0-1351 GCF_000333255.1 Methylobacterium sp. B1
AAGGGGCATGGGGGGTCCAGGAACGTGACCACGGCGCTCCCGGCAGACCTCCTAGCGCCGCAGACCGGAACATGCGTCCTCGACCTCTGCGGCGGCACCCGCCGGCAAGACCCTGCAGCTTGGCCGCCACCGGCGCGCAGGTCACCGCAGTCGATCGGTCCGCGCCGCGCCTGGAACGCTTGCGCGAGAACGTCGCGCGGCTCGGCTTCGCGGTCGAGATCGTGGTGGCCGACGCCCTCACCCTGGAGCCGCGGGACCACGACGCGGTCCTGCTCGACGCGCCGTGCTCGGCCACCGGGACGATCCGGCGCCACCCCGACGTGGCCTGGACCAAGGTGGAGGCCGATATCGGGCGACTCGCCGCGCTCCAGGCCAGGCTCCTCGACCACGCGGCCGGGCTGGTGCGGCCGGGCGGGCTTCTCGTCTACTGCACCTGCTCGCTGGAGCCGGAGGAGGGCGAGGCGCAGATCGCGGCCTTCCTGGCCCGCGACTCCCGGTTCACGCGGGTGCCGGTCCGGCCCGAGGAGGTCGGTGGCGCCGCGGCTCTGATCGACGGCAACGGCGACCTGCGCACCCTGCCGTGCCACCTGGCGGAGGTGCCGAACGCCCGCGGCGGCCTCGACGGCTTCTTCGCGAGCCGGCTCCGACGGGCGGATTGATCGGGCACGCAGGCCGGATCTCCGGAGGTGGACCGGCGGTCCGGTCCAGCCGCCCGTCCTTCCGGAGTGCCGCGGGCGGACCGGGGAGAAATGGCGCGCGGCAGCGTGCGTCACGCCGCCCGCGCCTTGACAATGTTCCTATTTTGTGCTTCCTGACCGCACCTGTCCGCGGCGGCCCGGGAGCGATCCCGGGGCGTCCTTCGGGGGCCCGCCCGGTGGCTGACCGGGCGGGTCCGGGGGCGGGGCGGCGCCCGCGTCGGTGGCTTTCAGCCGCCATCGCCCCGGGCGGCGGACCGGTGCGGGGCGTGTCTCGGAAGCGGGCGTGAGACCGGGCGGCAGTTTGCCCGGCGGGGTCGAGGAAATGCCCCCGCGCCGACCCGCCTCTGGGCCGACCCTGAGCGACCTGCGGACCCGCCCACTACGAGGCGGGGGGCGGCTGGAAGGCCACGGCGCTGATGCGGGTTCCGGAGGTGCGGGCACGGCGTGCCTGGGCCTCGCCCGAGACCGCTAACAGGGAGTCGCAGGACCGGGGCGCTGGAGACGCCGCGACGAGAAAGACGGCACCGGCCGGGGCAGGCGCCCGGTCAATGCCCGCGGGCGCCGCGGGGATCGGATCCCGCGCGACTTTGGCCGACACCTGGGTTCCCGCGGCGGCCCGCGTCCCTCGTGTTCGCTCCCGGGNCATGCCCCCG
>NZ_BACT01001089.1:0-2338 GCF_000333255.1 Methylobacterium sp. B1
GAGAGCACTACCTTGACATGGTAGGGGTCACAGGTTCGATCCCTGTCGCGCCCACCATCTAACCGAGCGAGGTTGGATGGTTTTTTTGACCGAAGACGGTTTTCTAACAGTCCCCTCAGGTTCGGCGAATCTGAGGCGGGTTCAGCGGACATCAGCCGCAGGTTCGCGTAGCCACCGACCCGACCGTCTCCGAAGTCCGGAAAGCCGCTGAGGTCACCGATCAGGAGATCGATGCTGCGGTCGACGCGGTGCCGGCCAACCTCGCTACCGACGCGTACCCGCTTGCGAAGGGTTGGAGCCTCGACCTCGTCGTGACCATCCGAACGCACGCCCATGCGGCCGATGCGCTCACCACCGACACGCCGGCCTGGACGCGCACCATGGTCCGGACCGCGATCCTGCTGGCGCACCCGGTGAACGGATGAGCGAGCCCGAGGCCGATCTGGATCGCGAAGCCACCGCCAATCGCCTGATGCAGCGCCTGAGCGGCTTCGCGCAGGGAATCGGGATGAGTGGCACGGACGCCCGCCAGATCATCGGCCGCGTGATCGCGTCCGATCCGTCGGCCGGGGATGGGGAGCTGATGAAACGATGGTGACGCCGGAAACGGTGATGGACCTTCTGGCCAATGGCTGGCCCGACAAGCTCGATGTCGAGCGGCCGGCCGGCGCTCATCCCGAGGGCTTGGCGATCCGCGGTCTCGGGCGGCTCGTGTCATACTATACGGCGTTGGAGATGCGGGGCTTTCGCGCCGTCGTGATCCCGATCCCGCCCGAGGGGTCCCGCACCGAGCGCACGCGCATCCGGCTGCGGCTGCGCGGGTTCAGCTGGCGCCTCGTGGATATCGAGATGGCCGATGTTCTGCGCGAGCAGATCGCCGCCAAGTTGAGCCGGGCTCTGGCCCGCGCCAAGATCGGCGCCAGCGCCGGCGAGGAGCGTTAGACGGCGGGCCCTCGACGCGTCCGGCCGACTTCCGCGGCCGCGTATTCGGGTCGACGCGGAATTACTCCTGACCCGTGCCGTACGGAGCGGGGCATGGCTACTTCGCCGTCGGGGTGCCGCCGGCAGCCTTGGGCTGGCGCGCCTCGTTCAGGTCCTCGGCCTTCTCCTCATCGGTGTCGCCGCTCTGCTCGATGGTCTTGCTCGGGTTGGCGAGGAGCGACCGCACGATGCCGAGAAGCACCTCGCACTCACCGGGAAACTTGTAGCTCTCGAGGACGATCGCGGCATCGCGCAGGGTGCGCAGGTCGCGCACCAGCTGGGCATTGGCATCCTCGCGCAGCTCGCTCTTCTTGGCGATCGCCTCCTCGATCTGCGCGCCTTTCACGTCGCAGGCGGCTCGGGCCGGCGATGCAGCGATCGCGGCGGCGAGGGCGAAGCCGATTGCGGGAAGGGAGCGCCACATGGCGGATGTCCTCGAAGGTCCAGTTCAGACGGCATGAAGGAGCGCGGCGCGCAGGACGTCCTGCGTCAGCGCCACGAGTTGGCTCGGACGATAGGGCTTCGGCACGAACACCGAGCCTGGAACGGCCTCGCACGGCGGAAGGCAAGCCCGGCCGCCGGAGGTGTAGACGACCGGGAGGTCGGGAGACAGCTCGCGGGCACAACGCGCCAGCGACAGGCCGTTCGTATTGCGGGCGAGGTCGATATCCGTGAAGAGCAGGTCGACGCTCTCGCGAGCCAGGATGGCCTCGGCTTCCCAGGCATCCGCAGCGGTGAGCACCCGATACCCTTCCTCGATCAGCGCCTCGGCGGCCAGTTCGCACACGGTCGGCTCATCCTCGACGATCAGGATCGTGGCGGCCCGGTCCGGGACGGGCATGGACGGGCAGACGAATGCGGCGGCGAACGGAACCATGACGCAACTCCCACTCACCCGGCGGGGGCTCGATGGCCCCGGGCCGGATCGTAAGGGCAACGGCCCCTTCCGACGCGGCGTTCACCGTGTTTGCATCGAATTGCTCGGGTTTGGTGAGCGGCGCGTTAACCGCGGCCCGGCGTCCCTCAACGAAGCCGTCCGAATGGTTAATGGTTCGTTACCGGTCCGTGACGGCGAGGCCCGGTCGTGAGGCGTCCCTGGCAGCTCGGCTCCGGCCTGCTCCTCACGGGCCTCGCCGGTTATGTCGATGCCCTCGGCTTCGTGCGTCTCGGCGCCTGTTGCCGATGACCGAGCCGATATCCGCCGCGGCCCACGCGCGCACCATCCTGGCCGCGCACGAGCATCGCCGCCCCATCGCACCGCTGACCGGCTGGGATCCGACCTTCGACCTGCCGGCAGCCTACCGGGTCGCCGAGGCGATCCGGAGCCTGCGTGCCGGGCGCGGCGAGCGGAAGTCGG
>NZ_BACT01001088.1:0-13091 GCF_000333255.1 Methylobacterium sp. B1
CCTCGCGCCGCGGCGGCGGCCTAGCACCTTCCGGGGCGGCCGAGGCCGTCCTCGACGACCCCGCGGCCGGCCCAGGGACGGGGCCGGAGGACGGGCCACCTCCGAGATGAGCGGGCTACCGCCGCCGGAGCGAATCCTCCTCACGAGTTCATCCCATGGCACACAAGAAGGCAGGCGGCTCGTCCCGCAACGGTCGCGACTCGGAAGGCCGGCGCCTCGGCGTCAAGAAGTTCGGCGCGGAAGCCGTGATTCCAGGCAACATCATCGTGCGTCAGCGCGGCACCAAATGGCATCCCGGCGCCAATGTCGGCATGGGCAAGGACCATACGCTCTTCGCGCTGGTACCGGGCCATGTCCGCTTCGAGACGCGCCGCGGGCGCGCCTTCGTGGCCGTAACCCCGCTGGCCGAGGCCGCGGAATAAGAGGCGGGCGCCTTTAGAGGCGAAGCTGGCGTCCCGCCCGGTGTCCCACACCGGACCGGAGACGTCGTTGCCGAGCCCCTGACGGGCCGGTTCGGACGGAACACCCGGGGAGGATGGGACGCCATCCTCCCCTTCGTCGTCTTGAGGCGGTGTCCCGGAGCCGGGAACGCCGCCCTGCGAGGGCACGATGTTCCCCGATCTGACCCGTGATGACGTTTTCCGGATCGAGACGCGGCGGCTGTGGCTGCGCTGGCCGACCGCCAAGGACAGGGACGCGATCCTGAAGCTGGCCGGTGATCCGTCTGTCGCCGCGATGCTGGCGCGGGTGCCGCACCCGCTTCCGGCCCCGGTGGTGGATGCGTTCCTGCTGCAGGCGCGCGCGCAGAACACCGCCGGGTCGGCCCTCACGCTCGCCCTCGCGCCGCGGGCGGCGCCCGCCAGCCTCATCGGTGTGATCAGCATCGAGGGGCGGACCGAGGGGCCGCCGGAACTCGGCTACTGGCTCGGGCAGCCCTATTGGGGCAGCGGCCTGATGGCCGAGGCCGTGACGGCTCTGTGCCACGCCTTCTTCGCCTATACCGGCGGGACGGAACTGGCTGCGTCGGCCCGCACGGTCAACCCGGCGTCCCGGCACGTTCTGGAGACCTGCGGCTTCGTGCAGGCCGGCAGCGCGACCCGGCCCTTCCCGGCGCGCGGCGCGGATCTGCCGGTCGATCTCTTCAGCCTCGACCGGCGGCGCTGGCAGAACCCGCCGTCGGAGCCGGCGATGACGCGGGCCGCCTGAGGCGGCCTTTCGGCGCCGGGGCTGGCCGGCCGCCGTCGACAGGGTGATGGTGCGGGTCGCGAATCCGCACCCGACAAAGGATTCAGGTCGTGAAATTCCTCGACGAAGCCAAGGTCTATGTCCGCTCCGGTGACGGCGGTCCCGGCTGCGTCTCGTTCCGGCGGGAGAAGTTCATCGAGTTCGGCGGGCCGAACGGCGGCGACGGCGGCCGGGGCGGCGATGTCTGGGTGGAGTGCGTCGAGGGGCTCAACACCCTCATCGACTACCGCTACCAGCAGCACTTTAAGGCCAAGAAGGGCGAGCACGGCATGGGCTCGAACTGCCACGGCGCCAACGGCGCCGACACGGTCCTGAAGGTCCCGGCCGGCACACAGATCTTCGCCGAGGACGGCGAGACGCTGCTCGCCGACCTGACCGAGGTCGGCCAGAGGATCCGCCTCGCCAAGGGCGGCAATGGCGGCTTCGGCAACGCCTATTTCACGACGTCGACCAACCGCGCCCCGAAGCACGCCAATCCCGGCCTGGAAGGCCAGGAGATGTGGATCTGGCTTCGGCTCAAGCTGATCGCCGATGCCGGCCTCGTCGGCCTCCCGAATGCCGGCAAGTCGACCTTCCTGGCGAGCGTCACCGCCGCGAAGCCGAAGATCGCCGACTACCCGTTCACCACCCTGCATCCCGGCCTCGGCGTGGTGCGCTCGGACGGGCGCGAATTCGTGCTCGCCGACATCCCGGGCCTGATCGAGGGCGCGCATGAGGGCGTCGGCCTCGGCGACAAGTTCCTCGCCCATGTCGAGCGCTGCCGGGTGCTGCTGCACCTCGTCGACGGCACGAGCGAGCATGCCGGCAAGACCTACAAGCTGGTGCGCGGCGAGATCGAGGCCTACGGCAACGGCCTCGCGGAGAAGCCCGAGATCGTGGCGCTCTCGAAGGGCCGACGCCCTCGACGCCGACACGCTCAAGAGCCAGGTGGGCCAAGCTGAAGCGCGCCGCCGGCCGCGCGCCGCTGGTCCTGTCCTCGGCGAGCCGAAAGGGCGTCCCCGAGGCGCTGCGGGCGCTCCAGTCCGAGATCGATGCCAGCGCCGAGGCCGAACGGAAGCCGGTGGACGCCTGGCAGCCATAGCTGTCGACCGGTTGTCCCTAGGACGCGGCGGCCGGGACCGACAGGACCGGGTCTGGGCCCTGTCGGTCCGGATCGAGCGTCGTCTCAGCCCTGCTTCAGCTTCGCGATCGTGTCGGCGGGGACGCCGGTGAAGTTGTTGGCGAGGAGGTAGTTCGGGCTCGCCTTGATCCAGGCATCGAGGTCGATCTCCTCGAACTTGCCGTTGTCCCAGGTCTGGACGATCTCGAGATCGTCGTCGCCGACGTTCTTGATCGCGTGGCCGAAGCCCATGGGGATGTAGGCGACATCGCCGGGCTTGAACTCCGCGACCTTGCCGCGGCCGCCCGAGCCGAACAGGGCCACCTGACCCTTGCCCTTCAGGTAATAGTGCCACTCGTTGGCGTTCACGTTCCAATGGAACTTGCGCATCTGGCCCGGCCGGATCGTCATCACGCCGCCCGACATCGACTTGGACACCGGCCACTCGTCCACGGTGGCGAGGCGGAACGTCCCACCGTCGAAGTCACGGACCGCGCGCGGATCCTTCAGGAGCCGGAACTTGTGGGTCGATTCCTTCGGCCAGGGTGCGTCGAGCGCCTGGGCGAGCGGGATCACCGGCCCGGCCTGGATGTAGGCCTCGCCTTTCGGGAACGCGTTCAGCGCAGCTGTCGGCAGGCCGAAATCGAGCGCCAGCATGTCCTTCGGCGACACGTCGACCCAATCGGTGATCGAGAACGTGCCGTGCTCCGAGAAGGCGCCGTTGTCGAACGACAGGATGAAGTGGCACGGCTTGTCGCCGATCGTCTGGATCGAGTGGCCGTGCCCCTTGGGGAAGAACCACAGGTCGCCCGGCTCGTAGTTGTTGATCTCGCTCGCCCCCGAGGGATCGAGGACCACGGTCTGGCATCGGCCGTCGATGACGTAAGCCCACTCGGCCGCGATGGCGTGCCAGTGCAGCTCCCGCGACGCGCCGGGATCGAGGAACATGTGTACGCCCGCGATCCCCTTGCTGATGGGGAACTGGTGGACGGTCGCCTCCTTGGCCCAGCCGCCCGACGTGATCTTGGGGACGTTGCCGTCGAGCGAGAAGTGGAAGTCCGGCATGGCGCCGACATCCTTCGGGTCGTGGTAGGCGACCGGGGCGCCGGGGGGCAGCTGCTGAACGTCCCGCCCGAAGCCGCCGGCCCCGGGCGCCCCGTGATCGGTCGCCGCGGCGGCGGCCCCCTGGGTCAGGGCGACGAGACCGCCGGCCCCGAGGGCTGCGGTCCCGAGAAACGCGCGTCGATTCGCGTCCATCTTGTCTGTGTCCTGTGTGCTGAGGTCGAGCGCGCCGGGGCTCGGTGCGGTGCAGCGTCGAACCGGCCGCCGCGCTCCCGCGCCGCAATATCGATCTTTGGCATGCCACATACTCACGACCACGTGAGGGATGAGGCCGCTCGCAGGAACGTGTGCCGCGGTCGTGCCGGCCCACGATCTGGACGCGCCGGCGGCCCGAACCGCCCGGGCGCCGCGAGCCATGTCGTCGGACGGCTGTTCAAGAGGCGGGTCTTGCTTCACACCCGGCTCAAACGCGCGTTTTCGCAAGAATCATGATCCCTGCCCTCGAAGAATTCCGCCGTGTGGTCATCAAGGTCGGCTCGGCTCTGTTGGTCGATCGCAGTGCCGGCCGCCTGCGCCACGCCTGGCTCGCGGCGCTGGCAGAGGACATCGCGGAACTGCACGGGCGCGGCGTCGACGTGCTGGTGGTGTCCTCCGGCAGCATCGCCCTCGGCCGGACGGTGCTGGGCCTTCCGCCCGGCGCCCTGCGCCTGGAGGAGAGCCAGGGCGCGGCCTCCGTGGGGCAGATCACGCTGGCCCGCCACTGGGCCGAGGCTCTGGGCCATCACGGCATCGTCGCCGGCCAGATTCTCGTGACGCCCCAGGATACCGAGGAGCGCCGCCGCTACCTCAACGCCCGCGCCACCGTCCTGAAACTCTTGGAGATGCGCGCCGTCCCGGTCGTGAACGAGAACGACACGGTGGCGACGTCCGAGATCCGCTACGGCGACAACGACCGGCTGGCGGCCCGGGTCGCCACCATGATCGATGCCGACGTCCTGGTCCTGTTCTCGGATATCGACGGTCTCTACACCGCGCCGCCCAAGAACGATCCGGAGGCCCGCCACCTCGCCGTCGTCGAGCGCATCACCCCGGAGATCGAAGCCATGGCCGGCGGGCCGGCCTCCGAGCTGTCGCGGGGCGGCATGCGCACCAAGGTCGAGGCCGCCAAGATCGCGGCCTCGGGCGGCACCCACTTGGTCATCGCCGACGGGCGCGGGAAGAACCCGCTCAAGGCGATGATGGAGGGCGCGCGCTGCACATGGTTCCTCTCAGGCTCCACCCCGACGGCCGCCCGCAAGACCTGGATCGCGGGATCCCTGGAGCCGCGCGGCACCCTGACGATCGATTCCGGTGCCGAGCAGGCGCTGCGGAGCGGCGCCAGCCTCCTGCCCGTCGGCGTCCGATCGATCGAGGGCAGCTTCTCCCGCGGCGACGCCGTGTTGATCCGTGATCCCGCGGGACGGATCCTCGGCCGCGGCTTGGTGGCGTATGACAGCGCCGAGGCTGCGCTCATCATCGGTCACCCGAGCGCGCATATCCCGGACTTGCTCAATTATCCGGGCCGCGCCTGGATGGTGCATCGCGATGACTTGGCACTGTTCTAGAAAATGCCGATCTAAACTAATCTATTTACAATTTTCCGCTCCGATCATTGCGCCCAATCACGAGCCGGCACTCTTGTCGGACCGGTGTCGGGTGTGCAAATACGGCGCTTTCCATCGTCTGGCCGTTCCTGCGGCCGTCGCACATCGAGGACGCCAGCGTGCCCGTCCTGAACCTGAGATCGGACTTCGCCGAGGCCGATACCCTGCCGGAGCAGATGGCGGCCATCGGCCGTCGGGCCCGCGCGGCGGCCCGGCGTATGGCGCTGGCCTCGGCGCGAACCAAGGACGGGGCGCTCAAATCGATCGCCGAGCGGATCCGGGCGAGCCGTGACGAAATCCTGAGCGAGAACGCGCGGGACGTGGCCGCCGCCCGGAGCGCGGGCCAGAGCGCCGCCCTGATCGACCGTCTCACCCTGGATCCCGGGCGGCTCGCCGGCATGGCGGATGCCGTCGAGAAGGTCGGCTCCCTGGCCGATCCGGTCGGACGTCAGCTGGCCGCCATCGAGCGGCCGAACGGCCTGCTGATTGAGCGCATCGCGGTGCCGCTCGGCGTCGTCGGGGTGATCTTCGAGGCGCGCCCGAATGTCACTGCGGACGCGGGTGCGCTCTGCCTCAAGGCCGGCAACGCCGCGATCCTCCGCGCCGGCTCGGACAGCCATCGCACGGCTATGGCGATCGCGCGGGCCATGAGCCGCGGGCTCGCCGATGCCGGCTTGCCGGAGGACGCCATCCAGCTGGTGCCGACCCGCGACCGCGCCGCCGTCGGGCTGATGCTCGCGGGCCTCGACGGTTGCGTCGACGTCATCGTCCCGCGGGGCGGACGTGGCCTCGTGGAACGCGTCCAGGCCGAGGCGCGCGTTCCGGTCTTCGCCCATCTCGACGGCATCAACCATGTCTACGTCGCCGCAGCGGCCGACCTCGACATGGCCCGCACCGTGCTGCTCAACAGCAAGATGCGCCGCACGAGCGTCTGCGGCGCCGCCGAGACCCTGCTGGTCGACCGCGCCTGTGCCGCGACCCATCTTGCGCCGCTGGTCCAAGCGCTACTCGAGAGCGGCTGCGCAGTCCGCGGCGATGCCGAGACGCGCGCCGTCGATCCGCGGGTGACCGCTGCCTCCGAGGAGGATTGGCATACAGAATATCTCGACGCGATCATCGCGGTGCGGGTGGTCGACGGGATCGAAGCGGCCATCGAGCACATCGAGACCTACGGCTCGCATCACACCGACGCGATCATCACCGAAGACGACACGGCGGCGACCCGTTTCCTCGCCGAGGTCGATTCGGCCATCGTCACCCACAACGCCTCCACCCAATTTGCCGATGGCGGCGAGTTCGGCTTCGGGGCCGAAATCGGCATCGCCACGGGGCGGATGCACGCGCGTGGGCCGGTGGGTGTCGAGCAGCTGACCACATTCAAGTATCGCGTCCACGGCAACGGCCAGACGCGCCCGTGACCTGCGCTGAAGGTCCGGCGTGCGGCTGACCCTGCCGCCGAGCGCCCCCGGCATGCGGATCGGCCTCTACGGCGGGTCCTTCAATCCCGCCCATCTGGGCCACCGGCACGTGACCCTCGCGGCACTGCGTCGGCTCGGCCTGGATCGGGTCTGGTGGCTGGTGAGCCCAGGGAACCCGCTCAAGAGCCGGAGCGCCCTCCCCTCGGTGGAGGTACGGTCTGCCCAGGCCCACCGCATCGCCCGTCATCCGCGGATCGCCGTGACCGGCATCGAGGCGGCTCTGGGCGTCCGCTTCACGGTCCAGACCCTGCGCTTCCTCAAGCGCCGCTGCCCCGGCGTGAACTTCGTCTGGATCATGGGGGCGGATTCTCTCGGCACCTTTCATCGCTGGAAGGGTTTCGCCGAGATCGCCCGGCTCCTGCCGATCGTCGTCATCGACCGGCCGGGTTTCACCATGACACCGCTCAGCGCCCGGGCTGCGCGGCGCTTGGCCGACGCCCGGGTTCCCGAGGAGGCGGCATCGACCCTCGCGCGGCGGCCGCCGCCGGCCTGGATGTTCCTGCACGGACCCCGTTCGAGCCTGTCCTCCACGCAGATTCGCGCAAGTACGGGGCCAACGACGTCACGACGGCCGCAAGCGCGGTTGCAATCGACGACCGATACCGCCAATTTCATGTCATCCCGCACGGCATGACGCCGCCGTGCGGCAGAACGAGGAACCAGGACTCTGCCCGAGACCAGCCGCACGGAGATGATCCGCACCCCCGTCCAAGCCCCGGTGGAAACCGGTCAGGCGCGCTCGGACGACCTGAAGGCCCTTGCGCTCGAATGCCTCGATGACATGAAAGCCGAGGAGACGATCGCAATCGATCTGGCCGGCAAGACGTCGCTCGCCGACACGATGATCATCACCTCTGGGCGCTCGCAGAGGCATGTCGGCTCGATCGCCGACAAGATCGTTCAGGAAATGAAGAACCGCGGCTTCGGCAACGCCCGGGTCGAGGGCCTCCCGGCCTGCGACTGGGTGTTGATCGATGCCGGCGACGTGCTGGTGCACATCTTCCGTCCCGAGGTCCGCGGCTTCTACAACCTCGAGAAGATGTGGGGCGCCGACCGCCCGGTTGGGATCGCGGCCGGCTGATCCGGACCGCGGCCGATGCGCCTGATTCTGGCCGCAGTCGGACGTCTGAAGGCCGGTCCTGAGCGCGAGCTGGCCTCACGATATCGCGACCGTGCCGCGCAACTCGGTCGCGGGCTCGGCTTCGCCACTTGCGACAGCATCGAGGTCGCAGAATCCCGTGCCCGTCGCGCCCTCGACCGATGTGCCGAGGAGGCGGCGGCCCTGACGGGCCACATGCCGCCTGGCGGTGTGCTGGTCGCCTATGACGAACGCGGTCGTGCCGATATCGGAAGCGAGGCGCTGGCCGAACGCGTCGCCGCTTGGCGCGATGCCGCCCGGCCGGCACTCGTGGTGGCGATCGGGGGGCCGGACGGTCTGGACGCCTCAATTCGGACGAAGGCGGAGTTGATCCTGTCTTTCGGGGCCGCCACCCTGCCCCATGGACTCGTGCGCGTGCTCGCTCTCGAACAGCTCTACCGCAGCCTCACCATCCTGTCGGGGCACCCCTACCATCGCGGTGAGGCGGGCTGACCCCCTATGGCCATCCCTGAGATGACGGCCGGGTCGAAGTCCGCGTCAAGACGGGCGCTGCAGACGCTGACCCTGGTCGCCCTCGTCTCGATGGGCTCGGCCGCGCGGTCCGAGACGCCTCCGGCCACCGACCCCGAAGCCATTCAGCGTGCCAATGAGGAACGTGAGCGCCGGGCCGAGAATCTGAAGCGCGTCCAGGATGCGATCGCGGCCAGTGCCGGCCAGCGTTCGCAGTTCGAGTCGGAGATCGCAGCCATCGGCTCCGACCGGGCGAAGCTCGACGCCGCCCTTCTAGATGCGGGCCGACAGGCGCAGGCGACGGAAGACCGCCTTAGCCGCCTGGAGGAGCGCCTGAAGGCGATGAGCGAGAGCGAGGCAGCGATCCGCCACTCGCTGCAGGGCCGACGCGGCATCGTCGCCGAGATCCTGGCGGCGCTCCAGCGCATGGGGCGCAGGCCGCCGCCGGCCGTTCTGGTGAGCCCTGAAGACGTGCTCGCGGCGATCCGGACCTCGATGCTGCTTGGCGCGGTCGTGCCGGAACTGCGCGGCGAGGTCGACACCCTGGCGGCCGATCTCGCGGAAATGATCAGGCTGCGCGGATTGATCGCGCAGGACAAGGAAGGGCTGTCCAATGACCTTGCCGGATGGGCGCGCGAACAGCAGCGCCTGCAGGCGCTGGTCGCCGCCCGCCGCGCCCGTCAGGCCGAGATCGAGAGCGGCCTCACGGCCGAGCGCCGCAGGGCCGCCGAACTCGGTGCGCAGGCCAAGAACCTGAAGGACCTGCTCGATCGCACGGAGGCAGAGGTCGCAGCGGCGAAGCGCTCCGCCGAGGAGGCCAAGGCAGCGGCCGAGCGAGAGGCGCGCATCACCCAGGAGCGCTTCGCCGCGGCCGGCTTCCGCGACCCCGCCCGATTGGCACCCAAAGTCCACTTCGCCGAGGCGCGGGGCGAAGTGCCGCGGCCGGTGAGCGGACGCGTCGCACGCGGCTTCAACCAGCCCGATGGCAATGGTGGCACCACCCGCGGCGTGTCGTTTACGACCCGTCCCAAGGCGTCCGTCTCGTCCCCGGCCGACGGGTGGGTGCAGTTCGCCGGGCCGTTTCGGTCCTACGGGCAACTCTTGATCATCAACGCTGGCGACGGCTACTATCTTTTGCTAGCGGGGATGGATCAGATCAGCGTCGAGGTCGGTCAGTTCGTGCTCGCGGGCGAGCCGGTCGGCACCATGGGCGAGAAGAGCGCAGGTCCCGGCGGGTCCGAGGGTGATCCCACCCTGTACGTCGAGTTCAAGAAGGACGGCGGCTCCATCGATCCGGAGCCGTGGTGGGCGAAGAGCCCGAACAATACGGTACTTGGCGAGAAGGTTCGCGGCTGATGCGCAAGACTTCCCTGATCATGCTCGGCGCCTTCCTCGGTGCCGGCACCTCCATGGTGGCCACCCAGACCGACTTCCTGTCGGGCCCGCGGGCGGTGGCTGCCTCGGCCGAGACCTATCGCCAGCTCAGCCTGTTCGGCGACGTTTTCGAGAAGGTCCGCACGGACTACGTCGAGAAGCCCGACGAATCGAAGATGATCGAGGCGGCCGTCAACGGCATGCTGACGTCGCTCGACCCGCATTCGAGCTACATGGACGCCAAGGCGTTCCGTGACATGCAGACCACGACGCGCGGCGAGTTCGGCGGTCTCGGCATCGAGGTCACGATGGAGGACGGCCTGATCAAGGTCGTCACGCCGATCGACGATACGCCGGCTGCCAAGGCAGGGCTGCTCGCCAACGACATCATCACGCAGATCGATGACGATCAGGTTCAGGGCCTCACCCTGAATCAGGCGGTCGACAAGATGCGCGGCCCGGTGAATTCGAGCGTCAAGCTCAAGATCACCCGCAAGGAATCGAAGGATCCGATCGACGTCACGCTCACCCGCGACGTCATCAAGATCAAGCCGGTACGCTCGAAGGTCGAAGGCGGCGACGTCGCCTATATCCGCCTGACCCAGTTCAACGAGCAGACCTTCGACGGAATGCGGGCTGCGATCGACAAGCTGTCGAGCGAGATCGGAGCCGACAAGATCAAGGGCTACATCGTCGACCTGCGCAACAACCCGGGCGGCCTGCTCGATCAGGCCGTGATGGTGTCCGACGCCTTCCTGGATCGCGGCGAGATCGTCTCCACCCGCGGCCGCAATCCGGACGAGACCCAGCGCTTCTCCGCCAAGGCGGGCGACCTGACCAAGGGCAAGCCCATCGTGGTGCTCGTCAACGGCGGCTCGGCCTCGGCCTCCGAGATCGTGGCCGGCGCCCTGCAGGATCACAAGCGCGCGACCATCATGGGCACGCGCTCCTTCGGCAAGGGATCGGTGCAGTCGATCATCCCCCTCGGCGGTTCGGGCGCCCTGCGTCTGACCACGGCGCGCTACTACACGCCGTCGGGTCGCTCGATCCAGGCCAAGGGCATCGAGCCGGATGTCGAGGTCCTGCAGGAGGTCCCGGACGAGCTGAAGGGCAAGGACGAGACCAAGGGTGAGGCAGGGCTGAAGGGTCACCTGAAGCAGAAGGATACCGACGAGCGCGGTGGATCCTCCGCCTACGTTCCGCCGGATCCGGCCAAGGACAAGCAGCTGATCTCGGCGGTCGACTTCCTGCACGGCATCCAGAAGGGCGCCGCCAACGGCACGCCTTCGGCGCAGCAGCAGAAGCCCAGCCTGCCGAACTGACGGCGTTCGGAACGCCCTGACGACCCGATCCCGCCCGGCGCCGCGCCGGGCGGGATTTTCCGTTCCGGGACCGGGCATTAGCGGAACGTTAACCATAACCACCGGCAATGGACGGAAGGATTGGCGCATTGCCGATCGGCGCAGCAATCGTGATCCCGCATCGAGAGCCGCTTGACCGAGTCCACGGACGATATCCTCACGCGCCCCCTCGGGGTGCCTGAGGCGGTGCCGGCGCAGCCCACGAGCCGGCTCGGGCAGCTGATCGCGGCTGCCCGGCGGCCCCGTATCGCTGCTGCCGCGATCGCGGCCGGCTTTGCAGTGGCAGCCGGCCTTGTCTTCGCCCTCGGGGATCCCGACGGCGGCGAACCGCGCGTGCAGGTCGCGATCGCGATGCGCGAGCCCACGATGCGTCCGGCCACACAGGCGCCTCCCACCCTGCAGCCCCAGGTCCTTGCGACTGCCCCCAGCACGGTCCCGCTTCAGCGCAGCGCCGAGGAGGTTGAGACCGCGTCCGGCGTGACGGTGGTGCGGCCGCCCGGCAGCGGTCCGAGCGATGCGGTGGTGATCCGCGTACCGCCGCCGAATGCACCGCGGCTCGTCCCGGCGCCTGATCCGCGGATCAGCGAGGCCGGACGCCACGGGCTGATGCCGAAGCTCGGCGAGGGGCGCATCCGCCCGCTCGACGTCTATGCCCGCTCCGAGGAACCCGGCACCGGTCCGCGCATCGCCATCGTGGTGACCGGCCTGGGCATCGGCCAAGCCACGACGGCCGTGGCCACCGCACGCTTGCCCGCCGCCGTCAGCCTCGCCTTCCTCCCCTATGGCGGCGAGGCCGAGCACGCGGCCGCACGTGCGCGGGATGCCGGCCACGAGATCTTCCTGCAGCTGCCGATGGAGCCGTTCGATTACCCTGACAGCGACCCGGGGCCCCAGACTCTGCTGACGGCCCTGAGGGGACCTGAGAATGCCGATCGTCTTGCCTGGGCGATGACGCGCTTCTCGGGCTATGTGGGCCTCGTGAATTTCATGGGCGCCAAGCTGATGGCCGATGCGGCCTTCGAGCCGGTGCTGCGCGAGATCGGCGCCCGTGGCCTGGGGTTCCTCGACGACGGAACGGCGCCCAAGGCCGCGACGATGCCCGCCAACAAGGGCAAGACACCGATCGCCCGCGCCGAGATCGTCCTCGACACCACGCCGCGCGCCGACGCCATCGATGCGGCCCTGGCGCAGGCGGAAGCCCGGGCGCGTGCCAATGGCTTCGTCCTCGTCTCGGCGACCGGAACGGCACTGAGCGTCGACCGGATCGCCCGCTGGGCGAAGGACATCGACGCCCGCGGTCTGCGCTTGGTCCCGGCGAGCGTTGCGCTGCGCGGCGTCCGCGACAAGCGGGTCTCGACGGCAGATTGAGGACGCGCGTGATTATAGTCAGCGCAAGTAGATCCACCCCCACCGGAATCGGGAAAGACTTGGGCGGCGTTGCGGCAGCGGCCGCCCCTGACCTATGGTCGTCCTGATGGTAACGGATTCGGACCTGGGCACCGCCCTGCCCTACCGCCCCTGCGTGGGCATCGCGCTGATTGCGCCATCGGGCGGCGTGTTCGTCGGACGGCGCAAGAAGGGTGCGGGTTCTGAGCATGTGGCCGGCCCGCACATGTGGCAGATGCCTCAGGGCGGCATCGATCCCGGCGAGGATCCCGAGGCCGCCGCGCGCCGCGAACTCTATGAGGAGACGAACGTACCGCCGGAGGCCGTGAAGCTCCTCGCCGAGATCCCCGAATGGCTCGCCTATGACCTGCCACCGGCAGTAATGAAGCAGGCCTGGAAGGGTCGGTATCGTGGCCAGACGCAGAAATGGTTCGCCTACGGCTTTGTGGGCAGCGAGGACGTGATCGACGTGCTCAATCCCGGGGGCGGCGCCGACAAGCCGGAATTCGATGCCTGGCGCTGGGCGCAGTTCGCCGAACTTCCCGATCTGATCGTTCCCTTCAAGCGGCCGGTCTACGAGGGGGTCGTCGCGGCCTTCTCCGGTCTCGATCGATGGTCGGCGCAGCCTTGACCGCGCGGACGGGACGCTGAGGCCATGCGCTGGCTCGCGATCCCGCTCGCCCTGGCCGTCGCGTGGCTTGCCTTCACCATGAGCCCGCTGTGGTCGCTCTATGACCTCGCGCAGGCGGTCCGCCGGCACGATGCCGCCTATGTCGAGGGCCATGTGAACTTCAGGACCCTGCGACTTTCGCTGGTCCGGCAGATCACCGCGGC
>NZ_BACT01001087.1:0-1659 GCF_000333255.1 Methylobacterium sp. B1
TCCGGGGCAGGCGCAGGCCCGTGTTGAGGCGGCCCGCGGATCGTCCGCCACCGCCCGGAAGGCGAGGCCGGTGCGGGTGTAGCGGAAGAAGGCGGAGAGGAGCGCCACCATCAGGCCGGCGGTCGCGGCGGCGAACAGGTCGAACCGGCTCACCAGCACGCCGCCGAGATCGATCGGCGTGTCGTCGATGCCGAGGTCGAGCCCGTGGACCTGGGTGCCCCAGGCGAGCTGGGCCGCGCCCTCGATCACGTAGGCGACGCCCAGCGTCGCCATGAACAGGGTGATCGGCGGCTGGTTGACCAGCGGCCGCAGCACCGTCCGCTCCACCGCGAGGCCGACCACCCCCATCGCGGCGAGGGTCGCGGCGAGCGCTGCGGGAAAGGGCAGGCCGCGCTCGGTGAGGCTCACGAAGGTGAGGGCGGCGAACAGCACCATCGCGCCCTGCGCGAAGTTCAGCACGCCCGAGGTCTTGTAGATCAGCACGAAGCCGATCGCCACGAGGGCGTACATCACGCCCGACAGGAGGCCGCCGACCACGACCTCGATCAGGAAGGCGAGATCCGGGCTCATGCGGCGGCCGCGCCCGTGTCGGCATCCCCGTCCGCGAGTCCCAGATAGGCGGCGATGACCGCCGGGTCCGCCTGCACCTCCGCCGGCGTGCCGGTGGCGATGCGGCGGCCGTGGTCGAGCACGGTCACCCGGTCGGAGAGGCGCATGACGACGCCGATATCGTGCTCGATCAGGACGATCGCGGCCCCGGACGTCTCCCGCGCCGCCCGGATGAAGCCGGTCATCTCGGCCTTCTCGGTCGCCGTCATGCCGGCCATCGGCTCGTCGAGGAGCAGGAGTCGCGGCCGGGCCACCAGGGCCCGGCCGAGTTCGACCCGCTTCTGGAGCCCGTAGGGGAGGCTGCCCGCCGGACGGTCGGCCACGGCTCCGAGGCCGAGGCGGCCGATCACGGCCTCGGCGGCGTCGCGGTGCGCCCGCGCCTCCCGCCGGGCCGACGGCAGGCCCAGGATCTGGGCCCCGAGCCCGGCGCGCCGCGCCGCCGCGAGCCCCGCCAGGACGTTGTCGCGGACGCTCAGGCCCGTGAACAGGGCGAGGTTCTGGAAGGTCCGGGCCACGCCCAGTGCGGCGAGCCGCCCGGCCGGCACCCGGGCGAAGGATTCCGCGCCGATCCGCACCCGCCCGGCCTGAGGCGCATAGAGGCCGGTGATCGCGTTGATCAGCGAGGATTTGCCGGCGCCGTTCGGCCCGATCACCGCATGGATCTCGCCGGCCCCGACCGCGAGGTCGATCTCCGCGAAGGCCACCGTGCCGCCGAAGGCGAGGGACAGCCCCTCGACCGACAGGACCCGTCCCGCCCGGTCCCGATGCGGGCTCCCGCCGGGGGCGGGGACGGCAGCCGGGCGGGGGGCGGGCCCCGGGAGGAGGGGCCGATTGCCGTCCCGTCCCGTTCGAACGAGGCGCAGCGCAGGCTGCATGATCCGGATTCCGTTCAGGACAGGCCGCCCGCTTCGGCGCGAACCGGCGGCACCCGTTGAGAGAAGACGAGACGCAAGACGATGATCCGTCCCGGGAGGACAGTTCGACGCTCCTGCTGTTCAAATCCTGCTGCTCAGGGCGAATGAAGTCAAAAGCACAGTCTTCCAATTCAGG
>NZ_BACT01001086.1:0-4174 GCF_000333255.1 Methylobacterium sp. B1
CAGCAGGGTCAGGCACTCGGCCCGGGTCAGGCCGGCGAGCCCCCGGTAGATTTCTTCCACCACCCGGGGCGCGAACCCCATGGACGGCTGGTCGAGGACGAGGAGCCGGGGCCGTCCCATCAGGGGCCCGGGCCGATCGCCGCCCATCTGCTGCTCGCCGCCCGAAAGGAGGCCGGCGGCGACCTCCCGCTTCGCGGCGAGGCGCGGGAAACAGGCCGTAGACCCGCTCCAGGTCGGCGCGCACGTCGCTGCGGCCCGAGCCGCGCCCGAGTCCGCCCGCGACGAGATTCTCCTGGACGCTCAGTCCCCGGAAGCAGTGCCGGCCCTCCAGCACGCCCACGAGCCCGGCGCGGACGAGGGCGTCGGTCCGGGTCCGCGTCACGTCGCGTCCGTCATAGGCGAGGCGCCCGGCCGTGACCTGGCCGCGCAGGGCCGGCAGCAGGTTCGACACCGCCCGCAGCAGGGTCGTCTTGCCGGCGCCGTTGGCGCCGACCAGGGCGACGATCTCCCCCGCCCGGACCGCGAGGTCGACGCCGTGCAGGGCGTGCACCGCCCCGCCGTAGACGACCTCCAGGGCCTCGACCTGCAGGAGGGTCGGCGCGGCGCTCATCGGGCGCTCACCGGGCCGCCGCGGCGGCCTGCTTGCCGGCCGCGTCCGCGGCCTCCTCCGCCGCGCAGTCGCGCGGGGTGAGGCCGTGCTCCTTGGCGTAGGCGGTCGCGGAGGCCTCGATGATCGGGCGCAGGCTCGCCCAGTCGGGGGCGATCCAGTCGGACACCACAGTCCACTTCGCCCCGTCCCATTGCTGGAAGGTGACGCGGCCCTCGCCTTCGTGGTTGGCGCAGGTGACGTTGATCGAGTGGAACAGGCCCTTGGCGCCGAGCGCCGCCACCCGGGCCTCGTCGAGGCGCAGGTGCTCGAAGCCCCAGCGCACCTCGTCGCCGGTGAGCGTGCGCGCACCGAACTTGCCTTGCGCGATCCGCACCGCCTCGACGTTGAGGATGCCGTTCAGCACACCGAGATTGTGGTAGACGCTGCCGATCCGCTTCCTGTCGGCGAGGTTGCCGTTGCCGGCCCCGTAGACCTTGCCGACGACCTCCTGGATCACCGGATAGGCGGTCCCCGAGGCCTGGGTGGTGATGGCGACGTAGCCCTTGGCGGCGTCGCCTGCCGGGATCACGTCCTCCTCCGAGTTCGACCAGACATTGCCGACGATGCGGTCGGCCGGGAAGCCGGTCTTCTGGGCGGTCTTGAGGGCCACCGGGTTCATCACGCCCCAGCCGCGCAGCACCACGAAATCGGGCCGCAGGCGCCGGATCGTCAGCCATTGCGACTGCTGCTCGTTGCCGGGATGGGGCACCTCGATCTGCGCGACGGTGAAGCCGTACCGCTCGGCGAGCTGCGCGTAGATCGGGATCGTCTCCTTGCCGTAGGGCGAGCCATGGTAGAGTACCGCGATGGTCTTGCCCTTGAGCTTGTCGAGGCCGCCCGCGCGGGTGCCGAGATACTGGATGATGCCGCTCGTCTCGCTGTAGGGGTTGAGCAGCAGCGGGAAGACGTAGGGAAAGACGCGCCCGTCGGTAGAATCGGTGCGGCCGTGGTTGATCGTGACCAGCGGCACCCTGTCGGCGGTGATGCGGTCGATCATCGCGTAGGCGATGCCCACCGAGAGCGGGTTCCAGGCGGCGATGCCGGGCCGGGACTTCAGCCGCTCGTAGACCTCGACCCCGCGCTCGACCTCGTACTGGGTCTCGCCCTCGCTCCAGGTGAGCTTGACGCCGTTCACGCCGCCGTCCCGGGCGTTGATCAGATTGAGATAGTCGATGAAGCCGCCGAAGAAGCCGGTCCCGCCGGCCGCGTAGGGGCCGACCCGGTAGCTCTGGAGCGGGAAATACTGCTCGTCGGCCCATCCGGCGCGCGGCGCGGCGGCGGCGAGCATCACGGTGCCGGCGAGGAGCGCGGCGCGGAGGCGGGTCGTCAGGGGCATGGTCGTCCTGGGGTTGGTCAGACGGGGAGGGGATCAGGCGGCGCGGCGGCCGAGGCGGCGGCCGGCCCGGTCGAGGAGGGCGGCGAGGCCCGCGGGCTCGCGGATCAGCACGGCCACGATCAGGGCGCCGAGGACGATGCGCTGGACCATCTCCAGGGTGCCGGAATCGAAGCCGTCGCCGAGGAGCGCCGCGCCGAGGCGGGCCAGCAGCAGGGGCAGCACCACGATGAAGCCCGCGCCCAGGAAGGCGCCGCGCAGGGTGCCCAGGCCGCCGATGATGACGATGAACAGGATCTGGAAGGAGCGGTCGAGGTTGAACCCCGCGGGCTCGACGGTGCGCAGATACGCGAAGGCCCACAGCGCCCCGGCGATCCCGATCACGAAGGACGAGACCGCGAAGGCCAGGAGCTTGGTCCGGGCGACCTTCACGCCGACGAGGCGGGCGGCGGTCTCGTTGTCGCGGATCGCCACGAGGTTGCGGCCCGTGGGGGAGCTCACGAGCCTCCACGCGACGAGGGTCAGCAGCGTGACCACCGTGAGCGAGACCAGGTAGCGCCCGCGCGGATCGTCGAAGGACAGGCCGGCCACCACCAGTCGGGGAGCGGTGATGACGCCCGAGGGGCTGTCGTCGGAGATCCAGCCGATCCGGTTCAGCGCCCAGGCGACGAAGAACTGCACGGCGAGCGTCGAGACCGCGAGGTAGAAGCCCCGCAGGCGCAGGGCCGGCAGCCCCGCCGCCAGCCCGGCGAGCGCCGCCACGAAGCCGGCGAGCAGGAGCGACGCCGGGAGCGGCAGGCCGGGCAGGCGCAGCGACAGGTTGAAGGCCGCGTAGGCCCCGACCGCCATGAAGGCGGCCGAGCCGAGGGAGAGCAGCCCGGCATAGCCGGTGAGCAGATTGAGCCCGAGGCCGGCCAGCGCCAGGGCCAGGAACGGCGTCAGCAGCGCCTCGAACAGGTAGCTCGTGCCGGTGAGCGGCACGATCCCGTAGGCCAGAACCAGCAGGGCGCCGAGGCCGAGGGCTCCGGCGGGCAGGTGGGGGCGCGGCGCGGCGCGGGGGAGGGCGTCCATGGCGTCTTCAGACCCGCTCGACGGCGCGCAGGCCGAACAGGCCCGACGGCCGGACCAGCAGGAAGCCCAGCGCCGCCACGTAGGCGATCCAGCCCTCGATGCCGCCGCCGATGACGGGCCCGAGATAGACCTCCGACACCTTCTCCACCGCACCGACGATCAGCCCGGCCACGATCGCCCCGGCGATGGAATCGAAGCCGCCGAGCACGAGCACCGGCAGGGCCTTCAGCAACACCAGCGACAGGGAGAACTGCACGCCGAGCCGCGCGCCCCAGAGCAGCCCCGCCACCAGCGCGACGATCCCGGCGGCGATCCAGACCGCCGACCAGATCCGGGGCAGGCGCAGGCCGGTGTTGAGGGCGGCCAGCGGATCGTCCGCCACCGCCCGGAAGGCGAGGCCGGTGCGGGTGTAGCGGAAGAAGGCGGAGAGGAGCGCCACCATCAGGCCGGCGGTCGCGGCGGCGAACAGGTCGAACCGGCTCACCAGCACGCCGCCGAGATCGATCGGCGTGTCGTCGATGCCGAGGTCGAGCCCGTGGACCTGGGTGCCCCAGGCGAGCTGGGCCGCGCCCTCGATCACGTAGGCGACGCCCAGCGTCGCCATGAACAGGGTGATCGGCGGCTGGTTGACCAGCGGCCGCAGCACCGTCCGCTCCACCGCGAGGCCGACCACCCCCATCGCGGCGAGGGTCGCGGCGAGCGCTGCGGGAAAGGGCAGGCCGCGCTCGGTGAGGCTCACGAAGGTGAGGGCGGCGAACAGCACCATCGCGCCCTGCGCGAAGTTCAGCACGCCCGAGGTCTTGTAGATCAGCACGAAGCCGATCGCCACGAGGGCGTACATCACGCCCGACAGGAGGCCGCCGACCACGACCTCGATCAGGAAGGCGGCCCATGTCCGGTCGATCCTGACGCAGGGCCTCACCCCGCAGGAGCCGCGTCCCGGCGGCGAATCGAAGCCCGGGTCACGCTGAGCGCCCTCCGCCACCGGAGCCATCCGCCGCAAGAGGAAGGGCTGCCGGCGGCCCTACGCCCTTTGAGCGTCGTGCGCGCCGATCACTTCGGGCTCATGTCGAGGGCGGCCCGGGAGGCCGCGCCCGTCGGCCAGGAACGCGAGGCGATCG
>NZ_BACT01001085.1:0-12681 GCF_000333255.1 Methylobacterium sp. B1
GGGGTGAACACCCCGTATTCGGGTCCACGCGCCTCGTTGCCCTGCGCTGGGGGCGGCCGCGAGGCTTCCGAGGCCTCCTCGGATTCCGCATCCTCCGCCTCTTCGGGCAGCTCGCCCGAGGGCGCATCGGCGGATTCCTGGGCGCCGTCCTCGATCTCGTCGGAGGCTTCCTCGGAGGTCTCGATCTCGGCGCGCTCGCCCTGGCTCTTCTCCTCCGAATCGCCCTCGCTCGGGTTCTGCTCCTCGTCCTGGGCGTCGTTCTCGTCGTCGTTCTCGTCATCCTCGGCGTCGAACGGCGTCTCGTCCGACATGTCGAGGGAGGTGAGGAGATCGCGCACCGAGCGGGCGAACTTGCGCTGGTCCTCGATCGAGCCGATCAGCCCGTCGAGATTCGGGCCGGCCTTGGACTCGATATGCTCGCGCCACAGTTCGACGATCTTGGTTGCAGCCTCGGGCGGCTTCTGGCCGGTCAGGCGCTCGCGCACCATCAGGGCGACCGCGTCCTCCATGGGGGCGTCGGCCCGGTCGGTGATGGTCTCGTACTTGCCGCCGCGGTGGTAGCGGTCCTCCAGCATCGCCGAGATGTTGCTGGCGACGCCCGCCATCCGGCGCGAGCCGATCGCCTCGACCCGGGCCTGCTCGACCGCGTCGTAGACTGCCCGGGCGGCGGCGTTCTCGGGGGCGAGGCGGCGATGGACGGCGACGTCGTGGCAGCCGAGCCGCAGCGCCATGGCGTCGGCATTGCCGCGCAGCACTGCGACGTCCTGCGCCGAGAGCTTGCGCGGCGGCTCGGGCAACCGGGCCTTGTCGCCGGTGAGCGCCGGCCGGTCGGTGGCGTAGGTGACCTCGACCTCAGAGCGCCGGGCGATGGCGCGCAGGCAGCCGGCCACCGAGCGCTTCAGGGGCTCGGCCACGGGTTCGCGGCGCTCGCCGGGCTTGCGGTTGGAGATGGACATGCGGGCTACCGGTCGACGTCGACTTCGAAGGGGCGATTCAGGATGTCGTCCCAGCTGTAGGGACACTCCGCGGGCAGGGTTTTGGGCGAGCGCCTCATCTGCCGGGCCGCCCCGAGGCGACCGAGGCGGAACCCGTCGCGCTGCACCTCGTCCAGGCTGGATCTCAACCTGGGGCTCTTCCGCAGCGGGATCAGGATGCGCTCACGGTGCTCGGCGATGCTGAGCGTCCAGCTGCGGCTGCGGCGTTCCGGCTGATGATCCCATTTCAGCATGTGGAGCAGGACGATCTCCACAGCGCTGGTGAGCCGGTGATATTCGCTCAAGCCCACGTCGCTCAGCTCCTCGGCGATGTTGTCGAGGTCGAGGGCGTCCACCCGGCCGGCGCGGAGCAACGCCACCTGCTCCTGAACCCAGCTATAGAGATCATCCGCGTAGCGCGTCCGCCCCTCGGCATGCGGAGCCGCCGGAGCGTCCTCGCGGGTCGGGGCCGGATGCGCCATCGCGTCCTCCATGCAGATCAGCTCAGCGCGACGTTCACCGCGCTCTCGGGCAGCTCCTTGCCGAAGGCGCGCTGGTAGAACTCGGCCACCAGGGTCCGCTCCAGCTCGTCGCACTTGTTCAGGAAGGTCACCCGGAAGGCGAAGCCGATATCCTTGAAGATGTCGGCGTTCTCGGCCCAGGTGATCACCGTGCGCGGGCTCATGACGGTGGACAGATCGCCGTTCATGAAGGCGTTGCGCGTGAGATCCGCCACCCGCACCATCCGGTTGACGATGTCGCGGCCCTGGTCGCTCCGGTAATGCGTGGCCTTCGAGAGCACGATGTCGACCTCGCGGTCGTGGGGCAGATAGTTCAGCGTCGTGACGATCGACCAGCGGTCCATCTGACCCTGGTTGATCTGCTGGGTGCCGTGATAGAGGCCCGAGGTGTCGCCCAGTCCCACCGTGTTGGCCGTGGCGAACAGCCGGAAGGCCGGGTGCGGGCGGATCACGCGCTTCTGATCGAGGAGCGTCAGGCGGCCCGAGAGTTCCAGCACGCGCTGGATCACGAACATCACGTCCGGGCGGCCGGCATCGTACTCGTCGAACACGAGGGCCACGTTGTTCTGCAGCGCCCAGGGCAGGATGCCGTCCTGAAAGGCGGTGACCTGCTTGCCGTCCTTCAGGACGATGGCGTCCTTGCCGACGAGGTCGATGCGCGAGACGTGGCTGTCGAGGTTAATGCGGATGCACGGCCAGTTCAGCCGGGCGGCCACCTGCTCGATATGGGTCGATTTGCCGGTACCGTGATAGCCGGTGACCATCACGCGGCGGTTGCGCGCGAAGCCCGCCAGGATCGCGAGCGTCGTCTCCCGGTCGAAGATGTAGTCCGGATCGAGATCCGGCACGTGCTCCTCGGGCTCGGCATAGGCCGGGACCTTGAGGTCGAGGTCGATGCCGAAGACATCGCGGACGGAGACGGTGCGGTCGGGCAGCGCGGCGGGCGTATCGTCAGAGAGCATTCGGAACCTCGTGAGGCGCGGTCGCTCCACTCCCTAGCAGTGGAGCATCCGCGCGAAAGGACGTCGAGCCGGGCCTCCGCGGCGGGGCGAAGCCATCCTTAGACGGCGACGCGCCCGGGCGCCACCGACCGGCATCGACCCCATATAGGGTCGCGCCGTGCGGATTGCCCTATCCCGGATGCGAACCGGCGTGCAGGGTTCGTGCCGGTCAGCAGAGTCCGGCTCCACGCAGCACGTCGTGAGCCCGGATGATGTCGCGCAGCCGCTCCTCGAACGACCGGTCGCCGCCGTTGGCGTCGGGGTGGAAGCGCTTCACCAGGATCTTGTACTGCGCCTTGATGGCGGCCGAATCCGCGCCTTCCTCGAGGCCCATCACGTCGAGGGCCCGGCGGACCGTGGCCGAGTGGCGGGGCTTGCGCGGCTCCTCGGGCTGACGCGCGCGCCGGCGGGCATCGCCGACGCCCTCGCCGCGCAGGATGCCCAGCGGATCGACATAGGCCCAGTCGCGGGCTGGCTCGTCCGCCGGTTTCGCCTGGCCGGTCCGGTTCACGCCCATCGCCCAGGTCGGGCGATGCCCGATGATCGCGTCCTTCTGATAGGCCTGGACGGCGGCATCGTTCATGCCGTCGAAGTAGTTGTAGGTCGCGTTGTAGGCGCGGACGTGGTCCATGCAGAAGCGCCAGTACTGGCCCTCCGCCTTCCGGCCCTTGGGCGCCCGGTACAGACCCGGATGGGTGCAGCCCGGACTCTCGCAG
The DNA here is from genome assembly GCF_000333255.1 of Methylobacterium sp. B1. Lineage (NCBI taxonomy): Bacteria > Pseudomonadati > Pseudomonadota > Alphaproteobacteria > Hyphomicrobiales > Methylobacteriaceae > Methylobacterium > Methylobacterium sp. B1. The sequence goes on from NZ_BACT01001085.1 coordinate 3,213, forward strand.
ACGCCCTCGGCCGCGGCTTTCGGCTCGTCGCAGGACGGTTTGATCCGGATGCTGTCGAACAGGCGCGAGTTGAGATCCATGACGGGCCGATTATGAGGGGGCAGACCTGAGACACAAGGGCACCGGGCCTGATGACGCATGCGCGGGATCGGGCTTGACGGCAGCCCACGAACGCGACGCGAGGGCAGGATGACGGATGGTGTGGGCGCGGGGGGCACCCTGCGGGACTGGATGGAGACGCGGCTGCGGGAGCAACTCGCGCCGGCGCGCCTCGACGTGATCGACGAGTCGCATCTGCATGCCGGTCATGCGGGGGCACGGCCGGGGGGCGAGACCCACTACCGGGTCGACATCGTCGCGTCGGCGTTCGAGGGCAAGAGCCGCGTGGAGCGGCACCGCTTGGTGAACGCAGTCCTGGACGATGCGTTCAAGCGCGGTCTCCACGCCCTCGCCGTGCGCGCCCGCACGCCGGCCGAGGCCGCCTGACCCGGCCGCGCGGCCGCCCGCGGGCAGCCCTCGGTCCGCGCGGGTCGGTGGCGTGGGCGGGGCAGCGGATTGAGGGGAATGTGGTTATGGGGATACCCCTCTGCATCCTCCGCCCCGCGCCCGATACGCGGGCGCGGCGGCCGTTGACGATCCTGTCGGAGAGGCCGCCATGTCCCTGCGGGTGACGCCGCGCATCGCCATCGCGGAGGACGAGATCACCTTGTCCTTCATGCGTGCTTCGGGCGCGGGCGGCCAGAACGTCAACAAGGTCGAGACGGCGGTCCAGCTCCGCTGGCCGGTCCTGGATTCGCCCTCCGTGGACGACCGCGTGAAGGCGAACGTGGTGCGGCTCGCGGGGCGGCGCATGACCAAGGACGGCGTCCTGGTCCTCATCGGGCAGCGGCACCGGACGCAGGAGCGCAACAGGGCCGAGATCCTGCAGCGCCTCGTCGACCTCGTGGCCGAGGCCGCCAAGCCGCCGCCCCCGATCCGCCGGGCGACGAAGCCCACGAAGGGCTCCAAGGAACGGCGGATCGTCGCCAAGAAGAGCCGTGCCGTGATCAAGCAGGGCCGGGGCAGCTACCGGGATTCCGACGGCTGATCCCGCACCCGCCCCGGTGGGATCTCAGTGGATGGCGTCGATGACCTCGGCCTTCGGGCTGGCGTCGGGCGCCGGAGAGGAGCCCGCCACCAGCGTGCTGCCCGGCTTGGCGATGGTCAGCACGATCGCGATCAGCGCCAGGATGGCGGCGAGCGCCGCCGGGAACAGGAAGGCCGATTCGCCGTAGCGGATGTCGAGCAGGCCGCCCACCACCGCGCCGGTGCTGAGACCGGCCCAGAGCGGCGCCTGGATCCAGAAGGAGGGCGCCACCGTGCCGAGCAGCAGGTTGGCGCAGCCGGTGCCGAAACGCACCACGGCGCCGGTGACGTAGGTGAGCGCCAGCGAGCGGCCGCCCTCGTCCTGCAGCGTCGCGTTCTGAAGGCCCAGCGCCAGGACGATGGGATAGGCGTGCAGCGGATAGGCGAAGGTGCCCCACGGCATCAGCAGGCCGCCGGCGAGCAGCAGGGCCTGGAGCGTCAGCAGCACGGCGAGGCGCCAGCGCCCGACCCAGGCGGCGATCAGAGTCCCCAGGAAGGCGCCGAAACAGAACATGCAGATGGTGCTGGCGACGCGGGTGACGTTCTCCCAGTCGCCATTGGCCACCGCCACGCCGAAGCGGGTGGTGTTGCCCGACATGAACGACATGAACAGCTGCGAGAATTCCAGGAAGCCGATGGAATCGGCGCAGCCCGCGAGCGCGGCCAGGGCGATCGCGAACGGGATGCGGGTCCGCGGATCGGCCGGAAAGGACTTGTCGGCCGGCGGTTCTGGCTTCCGCTCCGGTGTCGCGCGGCCTGTCCTGTTTCCGTAATCCGCCATGCTGATCCCCCGATCGAGCGGCCGCGCCCATTCGCGGCCGACAAACAATGGACGAAGAGCCAAGCGGTTTCATGCCGATGTGCGGCGCAGCACAACGACGCGCCCCGGCACCGGCCGCCCACCCTCGCGCCGGATGTGGGCGGGACGCAGAGTCAGGATCTCCAGTCCGGCGCCGGCGGCCGTCGCCGCGATGTGGGCATCGGCATGGGCATAGCGTCCGTCCTTGCCCAGGACCGAGCCGGCACCGTCGTGGGATTGCACCGTGACGGCGCCGAGCCCGCCCGGTCGCAGGACCCGGCCGATCCCCGTCAGGAACGCGGCGAGGTCCGCCACGTAGATCAGGACGTCCGCGGCGAGGCAGAGATCGGCGCAGGCCTCCGGCAGGTCCGCCAGGGCGGCGGAGAGGTCGCCTTCGATCAGGCGGTCGTAGAGCGGCCGATCCCGCCACGTCTTGGCCCGCGCCATTGCCAGCATCCCGGGGGAGAGGTCGATCCCGGTGAGATGATCGACCCGGTCGCGCAGAACGGTGCCCATCAGCCCCGTGCCGCAGCCGAGATCGAGCGCGACCGGGAAGCGCTCCGGGACGCCCGGCAGGGCGTCGCGGACGCGTTGCGGGCCGACATAGCCCAGGCCCTCCACGAGGTGGTGCTCGAAACGCGGCGCGTAGTCGTCGAACAGAGCCCGGACATAGGCGGGCGACAGGACCGGGAGGCCGTCGCCGACACCCAGGCGGACGAGATGCGTGCGCACGCCCAGCCTGTCCTCCGGATCGATCTCGAGGGCGCTGGCATAGGCGCGTGCCGCCGCGGCACGCAGGGCCGGATCGGCGCCGGAGGCCGCCAGACCCTCCCGCGCCCGGCCCAGCAGGAGCCAGGCGGGCGCGTAGCGCGGAGCAAGGTCCAGGACCTGCTCGGCGAGGTCGGCGGCGCCCGCATGGTCGCCGTCGGCCAAGCAGGCCTCCGCGTAGCGATAGCGGCGATCGGCGAGGAGGTCGCCGGAACTGAGCTGCGAGGCCATGCGTCTGCCGGGTCGGGGGCGCCTATATATCGGGGCCACCGGCGGACTCCACCGGCTGCACGGACCCGATGCCGATACGCGCCAGCGATCTCCTCACCCTGACCCGCGAGGGTCTCTATTGCCCGCTCGGGCGCTTCCACGTCGATCCGACCTGGCCGGTGGAGCGCGCGCTGATCACCCACGGGCACGCCGACCATGCCCGCGCCGGCCACGGACAGGTTCTGGCGACGCCCGAGACCCTGCGGATCATGGCGGTGCGCTACGGCGCGGAGTTCTGCCGCCAGCGGCAGGAGGCGCCGCTCGGTGCGGCACTCCGCGTCGGCGACGTTACCGTGCGCTTCGCGCCGGCGGGCCACGTGCTCGGCTCGGCGCAGATCGCCATCGAACGGGACGGGGTTCGGGTCGTGGTCTCGGGCGACTACAAGCGGGCGCCGGATCCGACCTGCCTGCCCTTCGAGGTGGTGCCCTGCGACGTGTTCATCACCGAGGCGACCTTCGGCTTGCCGGTCTTCACGCACCCCGACACGCGGGGCGAGGTCCGCAAGCTCCTCGACTCGGCGCGGCTGTTCCCCGAACGCGCCCACATCGTCGGCGCCTACGCGCTCGGCAAGGCGCAGCGGGTGATGGCGCTTCTCCGGGAGGAGGGCTGGGACCGCCCGATCCACCTGCACGGCGCCATGGAGAAATTGACGACGCTGTACAAGGAGGAAGGGGTGCCGCTGGGCGACACGCCCAAGGTCGTGGCTGCCGAGCGCAAGGACCTGCAGGGGGCGATCGTGATCTGCCCACCCTCGTCGATCCAGGATCTGTGGTCCCGGAAATTCCCCGATCCCGTGACCTGCTTCGCCTCGGGCTGGATGCGGGTGCGCGCCCGCGCCCGCCAGAAGGGCGTCGAGCTGCCGCTGGTGATCTCCGACCATTCCGACTGGCCGGACCTGTGCCGCACCATCCGCGACACCGGTGCCGGCGAGGTCTGGGTCACGCACGGTCAGGAGGATGCGCTGGTCCATTGGTGCGGGACGCAGGGCATCAAGGCCAAGCCCCTCCACCTGCTCGGCTACGGCGATGACGGCGAGGCCGAGCCGGGCTCCGTCGAGGCCGGCTCCGGGACGGAGGCGGCGGCGTGAACGCATTCGCCCACCTCCTCGACCGCCTCGCCTACGAGCCGCGCCGCAACGCCAAGTTGCGGATGCTGCAGGACTACTTTTCGCGCACCCCCGATCCTGAACGCGGCTACGCGCTCGGCGCCATGACCGGCACGCTGAGCTTCCGCGAGGCCAAGCCGGCGCTGATCCGCGGACTCGTCGAGGAGCGGATCGACCCGGTCCTGTTCCGGCTGTCGCACAACTACGTCGGGGATCTCGCCGAGACGACGGCGCTGATCTGGCCCGTCCCATCTCTCTCCCCCCCCGCAGAGGCGGGAGGGGATGGGGCCGCCGGGATCGGCCACAACAACCCGCCGCCACCGAGCTTGGCCGAAGTCGTCGAGACGCTCAGCACGATCCCCAAGCGCGAGCTCTCCCGTCACCTCGCCGGCTGGCTCGATGCCCTCGACGAGACCGGGCGCTGGGCGCTCCTGAAGCTCGTCACCGGCAACCTGCGGGTCGGCGTCTCGGCGCGGCTCGCCAAGACGGCCGTCGGCGCCTTGGGCGGCCACGAGGCCGATGCCGTGGAGGAGGTCTGGCACGGGCTGACCCCGCCCTTCGCGACCCTGTTCGCCTGGGTCGAGGGCCGGGCCGAGCGGCCCGAGACCCTGAATCCCGCCCCGTTCCGGCCGCCGATGCTGTCGCACCCGATCGAGGAGGAGGCCGACCTCGAGAAGCTGGAGCCCGAGGCCTTCTCGGCCGAGTGGAAGTGGGACGGCATCCGCGTCCAGCTCGTCGGCGGCCCCGACCGGGCGGGTCAGCAAGTCGGAAAGGTCTATTCCCGCACCGGCGAGGACATCACCGGGGCGTTCCCGGATCTCGCCGAGGCCATCACCTTCACGGGGGCGATCGACGGCGAATTGCTGATCCTGCGCGAGCGGCGCGTGCAGAGCTTCAATGTCCTCCAGCAGCGCCTGAACCGGAAGGCGGTGACGGCCAAGCTCCTGGAGGAGTTTCCCGCCCATGTCCGGGCCTACGACCTCCTCACCCTCGCGGGCGAGGACCTGCGGGCCGAGCCCTTCGAGGCCCGTCGGGAGAAGCTGGAGGCGCTGGTCACCCGCCTCGACCACGCCCGGATCGACATCTCGCCCCGTGTGCCCTTCGCGGATTGGGCGGCGCTCGCGGCCGCCCGGGCGGATCCGGCCTCGGTGGGGGCGGGCGAGGATGCCGACGCCATCGAGGGCGTGATGCTCAAGCGCCGGAACAGCCCCTACCTGCCGGGCCGTCCCAAGGGACCGTGGTGGAAGTGGAAGCGCGAGCCGCACATCGTCGATGCCGTGATGATGTACGCCCAGCGCGGGCACGGAAAGCGCTCGTCCTTCTACTCGGACTACACGTTCGGGGTCTGGCGGGCGGCGCCCGAGGGCGGCGACGAGCTGGTGCCGGTGGGCAAGGCCTATCACGGCTTCACCGACGCGGAACTCGCCAAGCTCGACCGCTACGTCCGCAACAACACCACCAAGCGCTTCGGCCCGGTGCGCGAGGTCGCCCATGGACGCGACGCCGGGCTGGTGCTGGAGATTGCCTTCGAGGGCGTCCAGCGTTCGACCCGGCACAAATCGGGGGTGGCGATGCGCTTCCCCCGGGTCAGCCGCATCCGCTGGGACAAGCCGCCCGCCGAGGCCGACCGGATCGACGTGCTGGAACGGATCCTCGCTCGCGGCGAGCGCGAGATCGCGCCGGGGGCGACCCTGATGGAGGAGACCGGATGAGACGGGGAAACACCAGGGCCGGCACGATCGGTCCGGTCGAGGCGCTGGCCTCCGGCGCCGTGGAGCGCCACGCGAGCGGGCGCCTCACCATCGCAACCGCGGGGCCGGGCTTCACGGATTTCACCGCCGCGGTGGCGGCCTTCGTGCGCGGCAGCGGCATCCGGGACGGTCTCGTCACGGTGTTCTGCCGGCACACCTCGGCCTCGCTCACCATCCAGGAGAATGCCGACCCCGACGTCCAGACCGACCTGATGACCGCGCTGGACGGGTTCGCGCCGCGGCAGGCCGGCTACGTCCACGGCGCCGAGGGACCGGACGACATGCCGGCCCATATCCGCACCCTGGTCACCGATTCGGCCCTCACCATCCCGCTGGTCGACGGAACGCTGGCGCTCGGCACGTGGCAGGGGATCTACCTGATCGAGCACCGCGACCGGCCGCATCGGCGGGAGATCGTGCTGAGCGCCCTCGGGGCCTGACGCCTCCACGGTCGCCGCAGGTGGAGCGAAGCGACCCGGGCCAGTGCGACCGGATCAGGCTCGCTGCGGCGGGATTGCGGCGCCCCGCTACCCCCGACGCCCCCGGGCCGGCTCAGCAACATGTGTAAACACACCGTCGGTTAACCATAGTGCACGCCTATGGGTCGTCGTCGGATCGGGAGCCGTGCCGCTCCGGCGAATGGAGACCCCGATGGGCCTTTTCACCGCGCTCTCGAATTCGATTTCCGGCGCCTCGGCGCAGTCGCTGGCCCTGAACAACATCTCGGGGAACATCGCCAACACCCAGACGGCGGGGTTCAAGTCCACCGAGACGAGCTTCGCCGACATGTTGGCCGAGACCGATCGCAGCACACAGCTGGCCGGCGGGGTGTCGCCGGGCACGCGCAACAGCCTGAACATCCAGGGTACGGTGCAGTCGACCGGCGTATCGACCAATCTCGCCATCTCGGGCAACGGCTATTTCATCGTCCGGAAGAACACCGGGACGACCCAGAGCCCGAGCTTCACCGGGGATACCGGCTACACGCGACGCGGCGACTTCGCACCGGACGCCAGCGGCTATCTCAGCAACGGTGCGGGCTACTACCTGTTCGCCGGCCCGTCGGCGACCGCCCCCGTCCAAGTCCCCACCGGCGCCAATACCCTGTCGAGCCTCACGGTCTCGCCGGCCGGTACGCTCACCGGCACGGCCGCGGATGGCAGCTCCGTGGCGCTCGGCTCGCTGCAGCTGGCGCAGTTCGGACTGCAGGACAATCTCGCTTCCCTCGACGGGGGGACCTACGTGGCGACGGGTCAGTCGGGCACGCCGAGCTACGGCCTCAACGGCGCGACCATCGCGGCCGGCTCCGTGGAGCAGTCGAACGCCAGCATCTCGGATCAGTTCTCGAAGATGATCGAGACCCAGCAGGCCTATACCGCCAACACCAAGGTCATGAGCACCACCGACCAGATGCTGCAGGACGCCATCGCGATGTACACCTGACGCGGTAGCGGGGCGGCCCGAGCGGTCGTCCAGGATCAGGGTGGCCCCCGGGACGGGGGCGAATGTCAGGACGCGGTCGGTCACGATACGGGGCAACCGGTCACAGGAACTTCAGCGGGTCCTTCTCGGGCGGGGGCGGCGCCACGTCGGCGCGGTTCCACCAGCCGCCGCCCAGGGCCACGAACAGGGCGGCGGTGTCGGCGTACTGCGTGGCGCGCGCCGCGGCCGAGGTGACCAGCGCCGAGAGGTAACCCTGCTGGGCGATCAGCACCTGCGAGGAGGTGATCGCCCCCGCCGTGTACTGCTTGCGGATCAGCCCCAGGCTCTGGTTCGTGGCGCTCACCGCCGCGTCGGCGGCGGCCACGGCCTTCGCGTCGGCCTGGAGCGCCCGCAGCGCGTCGGCGACGTTCTGGAAGGCGGTGATCACCGTCGCCTTGTACTGCGCCTGCGCCACCGTCAGCGATTCCTCGGCGGCGCGCTGCCGCCGGAACAGGGTGCCGGCATCGAAGATCGGCGCCGTCGCCTGCCCGATGATCGTGAAGAACGCCGCCCCCGGACTTGTGACCTGAGCGATCCGGGTGGCGCTGGAGCCGCCCGTGGCGGTCAGGCTGAATTGCGGCAGGCGGTTCGCCACCGCGACGCCCACCGTGGCGCTCGCCTGCTGCACCAGGGCCTCCGCCGCCTTCACGTCGGGCCGCTGCTGCACGAGCCGCGAGGGCAGGCTCACCGGGAGCCGCGTCGGCAGGCGCAGGGCGGCGAGGTCGAAGGTCTCGGAGACCTCGTCCGAGGGCAGGCGCCCGGCCAGCGCGGTGAGCAGGTTGCGCTGCTGCGCGAGCGCCTTCTCCAGCGGAGGCAGCAGCTGCTGCGACAGCGCCAGCGCCGCCTGCTGCTGCACCACGTCGGCCCCGGCAATCTGCCCCAGGGAGAGCTGCTTGTTGTAGAGCTGCAGCACCTCTGTCTGCGCCTGGATCACCTTGCGGGTCGCGTCGATCTGCGCCCGCAGGGACGCCTCCTGGATCGCGGCGGCGACCACGTTGGCGGTCAGGCTCAGATAGGCCGCCTCCAGCTGGAAGCGCTGGTTCTCGGTGGTGGCCTCCAGGGACTCGATCTGCCGGCGGTTCCCCCCGAACACATCCGGATTGTACGAGACCACCGCCTGCGGCGTGGAGAGGCTGTAGAGATACTGGTTCTGGTTGTTGAGGGGCGATTGCAGGTCGAGGCCGGGCGCCTGGGCGCCCTGGATCTGCGGGGTCGCGGTCAGGCTCGGATAGAGCGTGCCCTTCTGGGCCAGCACGTTCTGCTGCGCCACCCGCAGGGAGGCCTGCGCGGCCTCCAGCGTCGGGTTGTTGGCGAGGGCCTGCTCCACGAGGCGGTTCAGCGCCTTCGAGTGGAACAGGGTCCACCACTGGCCGGGGATGTCGGCGCCGGAGACGAAGCTCTGGTCGGCCGAGCCGCCCTGCCGGGTCCGGATCTTGTCGGCCGCGGAGGGATTCTGCAGCGGTTCCTTGGTGTAGCGGCCGACCGGCGGATCCTCGGGCGGCACGAAGTTCGGGCCGACCGCGCAGGCCGACAGGCACAGGGAGGCCGCCAGCACAGCGGCTGCCCGTCTGCACCGTCCCGGCGCAAAGTCCACCATCCCGCCCCCGAAAACCCCACCTCGGTAGAGCGGCGCGGACCGCATCCAAGTCAATGCAGCTGTCCCCTGTTGGCGCCCGCGGGGATGCCGTTGTGGCGCCCCTGCAACGGGCAGAGCCCCCGCCCGTGCGGTCGTGAACCGGCTCACGCGGCGGCCCGATGCGCGGACCGGGCCTGTGCGTCCGGGTTCGGGTGCCGTCGGGAGAACAGGGAGATCAGCACCGGCACGACCACGAGGATCAGGTTCGGCGCCAGGATGATGCCGCCCACCACCACGAGCGCCAGCGGCTTCTGCACCTGCGAGCCGATGCCGGTGGAGACCGCCGCCGGCAGCAGGCCGACGCAGGCCGCCACGCAGGTCATCATCACCGGGCGCATGCGCACCACGGCGGCGTGCCAGACCGCCTCCTGCCGCTTCCAGCCTTCGTCGAGCAGCTGGTTGTAGTAGGCGAGCAGGATCACGCCCTCCATGGTCGAGATCCCGAACAGCGCGATGAAGCCGATCGCCGCCGAGATCGAGAACGGCGTGCCGGTCAGCGCCAGGGCGAGATGCCGCCGATCATCGCCATCGG
>NZ_BACT01001084.1:0-884 GCF_000333255.1 Methylobacterium sp. B1
GCCGGAACGCTCCCGTCTTGCTGAGGCCCGCGGCGCGTGCTGAGACGGGGGTGCGGGCGCGATCTCCCTCCTCCGGGAGCCGGCCGGATCCGAGGGAGATCGGATGCAAGCGGTCGCGCGATCGGAAACCCCTGCGGCGGCGGCCCGCGCCGATCCCGCGGACCGGGCCGACCGCCGCCGCGGATGGGGCACGCCGCGGCTGCGCGTCGTCCTGGCTTTGGGCTTCGGCACCCTCGGCTTCCTGGCGACCCTGGCGCTCGCCGCCCTTGTGAGCCGGGAGGCGACCCGACGGCTCGAGGCGGAGGTCGGCGGCCAGCTCACCGAGATCGCCGGCCAGATGGCCCGGAACCTCGATATCGGGATGTTCGAGCGCTGGCGCGACATCCAGATCGCCGCCGCCTCGGACAGCCTGCGCGATCCCGGAACCGCGACGGCGGCCAAGCGCGCCGTGATGGAGCGGCTCCAGGCGACCTACCCGGCCTATTCGATCATCGGGCTGGTCGACGCCGACGGGCGCGTATCCGCGACCAGCACGGGCGCCCTGGAGGGCGCGGACGTCTCCGGCCGGGACTATTTCCGCCGCGGCCTCGAGGGACCCTATGTCGGGGACGTGCATCCGGCCAAGCTCCTCCAGAGTCTGATGCCCCCGGTCGACACCGGTGCGCGCGGGGCGGCGCGGGAGCCGCTGCGCCTCGTCGATGTCGCGGCCCCGGTCCGGTCGCCGGACGGCCGCGTCCTCGGAGTGCTGGCCGCCCATCTCGACTGGACCTGGGCGCGCGACATGGCGCGCATCCTCGAAGGCGCGCTCCGGGGCCATCGCCAGGGGGCCGAGATCCTGATCCTGTCCCGCGACGGCACCGTGCTCCTCGGTCCGCCCGCCCTGC
>NZ_BACT01001083.1:0-4492 GCF_000333255.1 Methylobacterium sp. B1
CGTCGACGGCGGCGAGGGCCACGGCTGCGCTCTCGGTGGTCGGCGTCAGCAGGGCGTCGATCCCCTCGAGGGCGGCAGCGTATTGCTCTTTCATCGCGGCCCGCCGGTGAAGCGTGCCGAGGTACGCCTGGGCCGAGACCGTCGCGCCGGCCAGGATCCGCCCCCGCACGGCGTCGCCGAGTTGCGCGGACGGGTCCTCCGCCAGGCTCCCATTGACGAAGTAGGCCTCCGCGTTGGTGATCTCGGTCAGCGCCATGCAGTCGCTGAACCGGAACGGCAGTTCGACATCCACGATCTCCGCCCCCTGCCCGGCCAGGAGGTCCAGGGCCGCGTCGTAGGCGGCCAGCATGTCGGGGGCGACCCCGTCCCGTTCCGAGGCCGGCATCCGGCCGAGGCGCAGACCGCGGACGCCGCGGTTGAGCGTGGACCAGGGGGCCTCCGGCTGGATCCCGCGGGTGGTCGGATCGCGGGGATCGGGGCCGGAGATCGCCTCGTAGAGAAGCGCGGCATCCTCCACGGTGCGGGCCAGCGGTCCGGGCGTATCGAGGGTCATAGACAGCGGCACGATCCCCCAGGTCGAGACGCGCCCGACCGTCACCTTGAGCCCCGTCAGCCCGCAGAAGGCGGCCGGCAGGCGCACCGATCCGCCGGTGTCGGTGCCGATGCCCCAGGGGGCCATCCGGGCCGCCACCGAAACGCCGGTGCCGCTGCTCGAGCCGCCGGGGGTGCGCGGCGTCTCGGTGTCCCAGGGATTCCACGGTGTGCCGAGATGCTGGTTCGTGCCCCAGCCGCCATAGGCGAACTCCACCGTGTGGGTCTTGCCGAGCACGATCATGCCCTGGCCGATGAGGCGCTTGGCGATCGTCGCGGTGCGCTCCGCCCGCCGGGCCCGGTGGGCGGCCGAGCCGCCCATGGTGATCCGGCCCTCCAGGTCGATCAGGTCCTTGAGCACGACGGGGACGCCATGGAGCGGCCCCACGGCATGGCCCGACCGGATCGCCCGGTCGGCGCCCTCGGCGGCGAGTCGGGCATCGGCGGCGAAGACCTCCGTAAAGGCCTGGAGCTTGGGCTCCAGCCGATCGATCCGCCCGAGAAGGGCATCGACGGCCTCGACCGGCGAGAGCGTCCGCCCCTGGATCGCCCGGGCGAGTTCGGCCGCGGAGGCGTGTACGGGATCGATGTCGGACATGGGTTCTACTGCACGCTGACGAGGGTGAGATCGACGAACCAGGATTGCGGCGAGACGAAACCGTGGATCTTCTTGGACATCCCGCGGGGATTGAGGTCGTGGACGACGAACAGCCAGGGCGGGTTGTCCACCAGGCGCTCGTGGGCGGTCTTGGTCTGCGCGTCGATCACCTTGGCGTCGGTGGTCTCGGCAAGCGCCTTCAGGGCCGTGTCGAACGGGTCATCCTTCCAGTTGGGGAAGTTGAAGCCGTTGGGCGGGAACCGGTCGCCCGCGAAGTAGCGGGCCATGACGGCGGGATCCGACGAGGGCGAGGAGACATTGAGCGCCATCGCCCCCTGAAGGTTCGGCGCGTCGGGGAGCGCCCGGGCGGCGTTCAGCAGCACCTGCCATTCGACGACGTTGAAGGTCAGATCGACGTTGCAGGCCTGCTTCAGGTTCTCCTGCAGGTACTCGTTCATCGGCATCGGCAGCATCTGCCCCGAGCCGGAGGAGGAGATCATCACCTTGAGGCTGAGCGGCTTCTTGTCGGTGAAGCCGGCCTCGGCCAGCAGCGCCTTCCCCTTGGCGGCGTCGAAGGTGTAGCGGTTCTTCGGGTTGCCGAAATTCGGGTCCTTGTCGTTCAGCCACCCCGTCGCCGGCTCGGCGGTCCCGTTGAGGAGTTCGACGATGCCCGCCCGGTCGATGCAGTAGTTCAGGGCCTGCCGGACGCGCACATCCTTCAGCGGGCTGTCCTTGGCGCCGATGTTGAAGAGGTAGGGCCAGACATGCGGGTATGAGCCCGTGGTGATCGTGAAGCCCGCCTGTTCAAGCGACGGGATCGCGTCGGGCGCCGGTACCTCGATCCAGTCGACCTGGCCGGCCCGGAAGGCCGCGACCCGGGCATTCGCCTCCGGGATCGGCAGCAGCCGGACCTTGTCGACCTTGGCCATCCGGTCCGGGTCCCAGTAGCCGTCGAACTTGGCGAGATCGACCGCCTCCCGCGGGGCCACGCGGGTGATCCTGAACGGGCCCGTGCCGGCTGCCGGCAGCGCCGCGACCTTGCTCCAGTCGCGCCCCGCCTTCTCGAAGGAGGTGGGCGAGGTGAAGAGCATGTAGACCACCATGTAGGGGAAGTACGAGGCGACCTGCGTGGTGGTGATCTGCACGGTCGAATCGTCGATCTTCCTGTAGCTCCCGACGAGCGGCGCCCGCGCCCGTGTGATGCCGGCGCCCTGGGCCTCGAATTGCGGGCTGTCGTTCTTGAAGTAGCGGTCGAGATTCCAGATCACCGCGTCGGCGTTGAACGGCGTCCCGTCATGGAACTTCACGCCCTGGCGCAGGTGGAAGGTCCAGACCGCCTTGTCGTTCGGATCCTGCTCCCAGCGCTCGGCCAAAGCCGGGATGAGCCCGGCGAGCTTGGTGGTGCTCTTGAGATCCCACTGCACCAGCCCCTCGAAGATCGGGTAGCCGAGGAAGCGCATCCCCTCGAAGCCGTTGTTGGGCATGCCCGTCGTGGTGGGGATGTCGCTCGCCGTCATGGCGATGCGCAGGACGCTCTCGGCGCTGGCCGATCCCGTCAGGGCCACGGAACCCGCCAGGGCGGCGGCAATCAGGCGGCGAAATGTCATCCGGATCCCAATCGTCGTAGTTGCGGCGCGCCAAGCGCAATTCCCGCGCCACGCTCAAGTTTAGGTCCTGCGTTCGGCGAACAGAAGATGCCGGACTTCGCCTCTTGCGCGTGGCGTCCGCCGCGTCACGATAATAAAAAATGCGATTCGCCGGCCAACTCGGCGGCACCGCGAGGGAGATACCCGTGACCGACGAGACGCCGCGCGCCATCAACGGGGCCGAGAGCTTGGTCCGGACCCTTGTCGAGGGCGGGGTCGAGGTGTGCTTCACCAATCCCGGCACGTCCGAGATGCATTTCGTCGCCGCCCTCGACCGGGTCGAGGGGATGCGCTGCGTCCTGTTCCTGTTCGAGGGCGGGGCGACGGGCGCCGCCGACGGTTACGCCCGCATGGCCGACAAGCCGGCCTCGACCCTGCTCCATCTCGGGCCGGGCCTCGCCAACGGATTGGCCAACCTCCACAACGCCAAGAAGGCACGCACCCCCGTCGTCAACATCGTCGGCGAGCACGCGACCTACCATCGGGAATACAACGCCCCGCTCACCTCCGACATCGAGGGGCTGGCCCATCCGATGTCGTCCTGGGTGCGGACCGGGATGAGCGCCTCCGAGATCGGTGCGGACGGCGCCGCCGCCATCGCGGCCGCCCGTACCGCCCCGGGTCAGGTCGCGACGCTGATCCTCCCGGCCAACACCGCCTGGGATCCCGGCACCGGACCCGCGCCCGTGCCGCCGATCCCCGAGCGTGCGCGGGCGAGCGACGACGCGATCGCGGCGGCCGTGGAGGCGCTCCGGAGCGGCGAGCCGGTGCTCCTGCATCTCGGCGACCGGGCAGTCCGGAACGAGGGCCGGGTGATCGCCGACCGGTCGCCCGCAAGACCGGCGCGCAGCTGATGGCCATGACGTCGAATGCCCGGATCGACCGCGGCGCCGGCACCGTGCCGATCGAGCGCCTGCCCTACCCGATCGACCAGGGCATCGCGGCCCTGAAGGACTTCCGCCACATCATCCTGATCGGCGCGACCCCGCCGGTGGGCTTCTTCGCCTACCCGGGCAAGCCGAGCCTGCTGGCGCCGGAGGGCAGCACCACGATCACGCTGGCGACGCCCGAGGAGGACCAGATCGACGCCCTCGAGCGGCTCGCCGAGGCCGTCGCGGCCCCGCCCGCCGAACCGGTCGCCGTCGGCCCGCGGCCGAAGCTCCCGACCTCAGGTCCGCTGGACCAGGACACGATCGGGCAGGTGCTCGGCGCGCTGATCCCCGAGGGCGCGGTGATCTGCGACGAGTCGATCACGACGGGGCGCAACTTCTTCGCCCTGACCCGGGATGCCGCGCCCCATACCTGGCTCCAGCTCAGCGGCGGGTCGATCGGCCTCGGCATCCCGATGGCGACCGGCGCGGCCGTGGCCTGCCCCGATCGCAAGGTCATCAACCTGCAGGCGGACGGCAGCGGTCTCTACACGGTGCAGGCGCTCTGGACCCAGGCCCGCGAGCGCCTCGACGTGGTGACGCTCGTCTGGTCGAACCGCTCCTACGCGATCCTGCGGGCGGAGCTCGCCAATGTCGGCGCGCTCAATCCCGGCCCGAAGGCGCTCGGCATGCTGAGCCTCGACGATCCGGCGGTGGATTGGGTGAGCCTCGCCCGAGGATTCGGGGTCGCGGGGCGGCGGGTCGAGACCCTGCCCGACTTCATCGCG
>NZ_BACT01001082.1:0-1986 GCF_000333255.1 Methylobacterium sp. B1
GCGGCCGATGGGCAGGACCATGTAGCGGGTCTCGGCCGTCGAGTCCCAGACGGTGATGCGGGTGGTTTCCGGCAGCGTCACCCCGAACTCGGCGAGAACGCCGCGCGGGTCGATCACCGCCCGGGCCCGATAGGGCGGCGCCTTGTACCAGACCGGGGGCAGGCCGAGCACCGGCCACGGGTAGCAGGAGCACAGGGTGCAGACGACGAGGTTGTGCGTCTCCGGCGTGTTCGCGACCACCACCATGTGTTCGCCGCCGCGGCCGCCGATCCCCAGTTCGGCGATGGCCGGCGTGGCGTCGGCCAGGAGCCGCGCCCGGTATGCGGGATCGGTCCAGGCCCGTGCCACGACCCGGGCGCCCGCATGTGGGCCGACCTTGGTCTCGTAGAGTTCGACCAGGGCATCGAGGGCCGCCGGATCGACATAGCCCTTCTCGGTGAGCAGGGATTCGAGGGCGCGCACCCGGGCCTCCACCGGCGACAAGGCGCTGCCATGGTGATGATCGTGCTGATGATCGTGGTGATCATGCTCATGATCGGCGTGATCGTGGCTCATCCCGCTCTCCTGGCTGCGCGCAGTGTGCATTCCCCGAGGGGGCGGCGCCAGTCCGGCTGCGCGGATCCGATTCGTCCGTCTTGCCGGGCGCTCTGCCTAAATTCCCTGTCACGTTCGGGAGCGTTTGGCATAGGTTCAGAATTTTACCGCTACCGACGTTAGAGCGATTCCAGTAAATCGGTGTTGGAGGCGGAAAGATTCATGACTGATGCTGCTGCGGACCTGCCCGACGCCGTCGTACGTGCCCGGGATGACAGCTACGCCGCAGCCATCGGCCAGCACCTCGTCCTGCCGATCCGCGAGTATTTCCGGGTCGTCGAGCAGGAGCCGCTGCCGGCGCAGCTCGCCGCCTTGGTCACCCGGTTCGAGGTGGCGATCAAGGCGCATGGCGACACGGTGCCCTTCGACTTCCGCGGCGACATCATCAAGGCCTTGCCGGCTCTGCGCACCTTCGCGCTGTCGCTCGTCGGCGATGTGAGCCGCGCCGACGATCTGGTGCAGGAGACCTTCGTGAAGGCCTGGGCGAACCAGCAGAAGTTCCGGCCGGGCACGAACTTCACCGCTTGGCTGTTCACCATCCTGCGCAACCA
Source organism: Methylobacterium sp. B1 (assembly GCF_000333255.1). Classification (NCBI taxonomy): domain Bacteria; kingdom Pseudomonadati; phylum Pseudomonadota; class Alphaproteobacteria; order Hyphomicrobiales; family Methylobacteriaceae; genus Methylobacterium; species Methylobacterium sp. B1. Next base: position 1,146 of record NZ_BACT01001082.1, read on the forward strand.
GTTCTATACGGACCTGCGCAAGACGCGGCGGGAGGTGGAGGATGTGGACGGGACGCATGCGGGTCAGATGAGCAGCCCCTCCGACCAGGAAGATGCCAGCACCCTCAAGGTCGTCTGGGAACGTCTCGGCGACCTGCCCTCGGCGCAGCGGCAGGCGCTGCTGCTGGTGGGGGCGGAGGGCCACACCTACGAGGAGGCCGCCTTGAAGCTCGGCTGTCAGGTCGGGACCGTCAAGAGCCGGGTGAGCCGGGCCAGGTCGTCGCTGCTCGATACCCTCGGCGTCGTGGTCTCGGGCCAGGCACCGGCTGTCTGAGCTGGCGGCTCGGCGACATGCCGGTCCGGCTGATTGGTCTTCGGCGCTAAGGCGATCGTAAACCGTGGCCGCGTAGGCTCCTGGCGATCTCCGCGACGGGCCGCGCGCATGGACGCTTCGTCTCAAGACGGCGCAAGCGCCGCGCACCGGGGGCTGGCGCACCCGGTGGTCATCGCCTTCGGTCTTTGCCTCCTCGGACTCGCTTGCTCCTGGGCCATCTGGCGGCTCGGTCTCGTCACCGAGGATTCCGCCTGGATGAGCGCGTTCCTCTGTGCCGTCGTCTTTCTCAGCTTTCTGTCGGTCTGGTTCAGAGCGCTGATCTTGAACCTGAAGGCGTTCTGGGCGCTCGTCGTCTGGATCTGGACTCTCTTCGCCCGCTGATGCCCGGTGCAGGGCGGCGCGGCGGACGTGTTCCTTTCGCCGCGCCGTCCTGTGAGCCGGTGATGGAGCCGGCGGCACGCGTCCGAACGCCCCTCACATCGGCGGCCGGCGCAGGTGCCAGTCGGTCGCCCGCTGATAGGCCTGTCC
>NZ_BACT01001081.1:0-4550 GCF_000333255.1 Methylobacterium sp. B1
CCGGTCTCGACGCCTGCGCGATCGTCGCCAAGCTCTGCGGGATATAGGCTGGATCGGTCACATCCGCGACGCCGACCGAGAGAACCTCGTCTGATATCGGTGCGGTGATCGACCGGGATCCGGCGACACTCCGGGCACTGGAACCGGTCCTCTACTTCAAGGGGTTCCACGCGCTCCAGGCTTACCGCCTCGCCCATCATGTCTGGAACCGCGGCCGGCGCGACCTCGCTCTCTACCTCCAGAGCCGGGTCTCGGAGGTGTTCCAGTGCGACATCCATCCGGCGGCGCGGATCGGGCGGGGCGTCTTCCTCGACCACGCCACGGGGCTTGTGGTCGGCTCGACCGCGGTGATCGAGGACGACGTGTCGATCCTCCACGCCGTGACGCTGGGCGGCACCGGCAAGCAGCGCGGCGACCGCCACCCCAAGATCCGCCGCGGCGTGATGATCGGCGCCGGCGCCAAGATCCTGGGCAATATCGAGGTCGGCGCCTGCGCCCGGGTGGCGGCCGGCTCGGTCGTGCTGAGACCGGTACCGCCCAACACCACGGTGGTCGGCGTGCCGGCGCGGGTGGTCGGCACCGCAGGCTGCGACGATCCCGCCCGGGCGATGGACCAGTTCGTCGCCTTGGACCAGTTCATCCACTTGGGCGACGGGATCTGAACCGCAACGCCGTCGCGCTTGCCGCTCCGCCCGAGGCGTGGCAAGCCCTCGGCCCATCCGCGGCGCCAGCGCCGCCAGGGGAGATCGATCAGCGTGACCAAAGCCGAGACCGCGAAGCTTCAGGACTATCTGCGCCGCAAGTTCGCGAACAACAACATCCGCCTCACGGCGATGAAGACCGGCGACTCCGCCGAGGTATTCATCGGCGAGGAATCGATCGGCGTGATCGCCGACGACAAGGAGGATGGCGACGATTCCTTCGTCTTCCGGATGGCAATCCTCGACATCGATCTCGAGGAAGAGGCCTAGCCGACGACGCGGCTGCCCCTGCATCCCCGGTGGGGCTGCGCCGGCCCACACCTGTGCACGGATTAACGCTACCCGAGACTCGTGCTTAACAAGCGGTAAACGGCATGAGTACAGTGCGCGCAACCTGTATCAGGAGCGCGAATAATGGTCCTCACGCCCGCCGCCATCGAGTCGATCCGGACCCTGTGCATCGGACTGGCACTGTCCGGCTTGATCGCCAGCGCCTTCGAGCTGTTCGCAGCACGGCGGGCGAGCTTCAGCCTGCTGGAGCGGGGCGGCCTCCCGGCAGTGGCCGCCCTGCCGATGCTGGCCTTTTCGGCGCCGTTCATCATCCTGCGCAACACGGTGCGCGGCCGGCGGATCGAGGGCCGGCCGATGCCGTTCGTGATGCTGGCGACCATCGTCGCGTGCGGCTGGAGCCTGCTCTCGGGCCGGGTCGCCCTTGACCTCGCCGCGATGCTGGTCGGCGTCTGACCAGATTCAGGGCTCGGCGGTGGCGACCTGTGCGGTGCCGTCCTTGCCCTCGAGGGAGACCCAAGCCGGCCCGTCCTGGCCGGCCTGCTTGATGAAGCTGTAGCCGGTACGCCGCCAGGAGCGGATCGCGTCGGTCTTGTTGTCGAGGATGAAGTCGCCGCGATCGGTGCGAACCGTGAGCACCGCGTGGCCTTCGTTGGTCTCGTCGATGACCACGGTCATCAGCAGGGCACGCCGCGGCAGGCCGCGCTCCACCAGCATCCGCCGTTTCAGCAACTGGTAATCCTCGCAGTCACCGAAGCCGTCATCGGGAAAATCCCAGCGATCCACGACGCCCCAATGGGCCTGATCGGTGATGGGCTTGATGCGGGCGTCCACCCGACGGTTGACGCTCTGCAGGGTCCGCCACACCGCCATGGTGAGCGGGATCGCGTTGGGCTCGGCAATGTCGACCACGCATTCCTGGGGCGTCCGCGCGCAGAAATCCGTCCAGCCCGCGATGGCGCGCACCGACCCAGCCTGTTCGACGGCGGTCACCTGATCCGGAAGAACGAGCCGGGCATGGGCATGGGTCGTCGCGCCGCCCATCGTGAGGATCGCGCCCACCAGTGCGAAGCTCGCGGCTTGGCGCGCCCGGCGCACCGCATGAGCCCAGCCCCGCCATTGCAGGGCGCCGAACACCTGACACGAGATTCCGCCATCCGCGTGCCGCATGGCCCAAGCCCCCGCCGCCCGATGATGACGGAAGGGTGACACGACCACGTGCGACGCACAATGGGTCAAGGCCAGACGGACAACGCGCGTCGAGCCCTATCGGTTCCGATTTAAGAGATGTTTTCATCCGCAGAGCTGACCCGAAACACATGCACGGAGCGAATAGCCGCTCTGCGCCCCCTCCGAGGGTCTTGATTCAGGTCAGTTTTGCCGGCTTCTCAGGGATGCTCACGCGCAGGATTCGCGGCGGGCCCGATCGAATTGCAAGAAGCCAGCCAGCCCGTCGCGGACGGGACTGCGCCTCAGGAAAGGACCCGCAATGCAGCCCGCCATCCAGCAGGTGATCAGAGCGCTCGCCGAGGATGGTCGGGCCGGGGCGATCAATATCGCGGAGCACGCGGTGGATTCCTATCTCGCCGATGCGCCGAGCGAGGGCGACAGGGCGCTGTCGCGGGACATCCTGGTGCGGGATCTCGCCAGCCTTCGCGGCGTCGCCCCCCATCTCGCTGCCTTCATCGGCCGGGTCGAGGCCTATGTGGCGAGCCTTGCCCAGCCGTCGCTGAGCCGGGCGGCCTGAGACGGCTCAGCGGTTGGCGGTGGTGACCGGGGAGGTGACACCGCCGAGCGAGACCCAGGCGACGGCGTCCTGGCTCTCGCGCTTGATGAACACGTAGCCGGTCTTGTGCCAGGGCAGGATCGCGTTGGTCTTGTTGTCGAGCACCAGGTCGCCCCGGTCGGTGATCAGGGTGAGCACCGCGTGGCCCTCGCCCTTCTCGTCGATCACCACGGTCATGCGCATCGCCCGCCGCGGCAGGCCGGCCTGGGCCAGCAGATGGCGCTTGAGCAGCTGGAAGTCCTCGCAGTCGCCGATGCCGTCCTCGGCCAGATCCCACCGGTCGGCCACGTGCAGGTGGTCCTGATCGGTCATCGGCTCGACCGCCTTGTTGACCCGCCGGTTCACCGACACGATCGTCGCCCAGGTGGCGGGCGTCAGGCTGATCCGGGCCGGTTCGCCCCGGTCGAGCGCGCATTCGGCCGCGTAGGTCTGGCAGAAGGTCGTCCAGGCCGCGATCGGCTTGGCGTCGCCCTGCACCCGGGCACCGGCTTCCGTCGGCAGGCTCGCAAGCGTCTGCGCCTGGACACCGGTGGCGAGGCCCACAATGCCGAAGACCGCGAGGGCGGCGACGGCGGCGCGGCGGCTCCGGGGCAGCCGACGCGCTGCGGGTGCCTCGACCCGTCTCTGCATCATCGAAACCGCGAACCGCATCGCCGGACCCAACCGTTAAGCTCTCGTTAACGAAAGCTCTCACGCCGGCGGGCCGGCGGCAATGCGCCGATTAACAAAAGGTTAATGCTGTGCGCAACGCGGATAATCGTTCAGTCGTCGTTCCGAGCCGGCACGTCCCCGCGATGCGCGAAAACGTGAAGGCGCACCAAGGTCTTCGTTTCCGAGATCCGTCGTTATCCCGGCGTCGCTCCACCGAGAAGAAGCCTGTGGGCGGCAGGAGGACGACTTATGCGGCGCGCAGCAGACAGGATCGCCGGGCTCATTCTGGCCGGACTTGCAGCAGGAACCCTCGGAGCCGTTTCGACATCCGCCGCCCCAGCCGGCGCGGCATCGACCGACCTGAAGAGCGAGGGACCGACGCAGCCGGCGAAGGTCCAGGACGGCCAGTACACCGACAAGAACGGCGATCCGACCTACCACGTCACGGACGGCGGCAAGAAGGTCGACTGGTACACCATGTCCGGCTACGTGCGGTACAATTCCAACTGCATCGTCTGCCACGGCCCCGACGGGATGGGCTCGACCTACGCACCGTCGCTTGTCGATGCCCTCAAGGGCATGGACTACGCGCACTTCGCCGGCATCGTCGTGGGCGGCAAGAAGGACGTGAACGCCTCGCAGGAGCTGGTCATGCCCGCCTTCGGCGATAACAAGAACGTCATGTGCTACCTGCCGGACATATTCACGTATCTCCGCGCCCGTTCGGACGGAGCGCTCGGTCGCAACAGACCGCCGGAGCACGAGCCCAAGCCCGCTGCCTTCGAGAAGGCCGAGGACGCCTGCATGAAGTGAACGCCGCCTCCCGGGCCTCGGACCGAGATTGAACCTGCCCGGGGGGCGACACGCCCCGTTGCACCGCTCGGTTGCGCACGACATACTCTGCACAAGACGCTGAAGAGCAGGCGCCAAGCTTGCCGAGGGGGTCGCAGGGGATGGAACGTGGCTCAAGGATCGGGAGTGCGCCGCCATCTCTGCGGCATCTGGACGGCCTGGACCGATGCGGCCGGGGCCGCCGACGCGGCCGCTGAGGTCGCCCGGGCCGTCGGGGGCTCGGCCCTGTCACAGATCGTCGTGTTCTTCTCGGCGGATTACGACGCTGAGAT
>NZ_BACT01001080.1:0-10323 GCF_000333255.1 Methylobacterium sp. B1
GTCCCCCTGCACGCCGACGCTCGAGGGGCGAATCCGTCTTGATGAGCGGTCCGGCCTTGCGCGACAGGAAGGTCTCGCCCGGCGTCGTGAACGCGACCTCGCGCCCGCCCGCCTCGGACAGGATCGTCTCGAACTTGACCTCTTCCGCACGGTAGCCGGCGGTCCCGAGATTGGCGACGTTGGTCGCCACGGTGTTCAGGCGCTGTTCGAGCGCCATCTGGGCGGACAGCGTGACGTAAAGCGACGCCTGCATGTCAGGTGCTGCACCAGGGCCGCCTCGTCCTCGACGGCACGGTGGAGGACGTCGTCGGCTCCGAGCTGGTCCGGACCATCTATTCGGGAGGTGCCCATGGCTGAGGCAGCGGGTGAGGCAGCGGCTGAGGCAGTGCGGCGGAGCGAGCCGGCGGGCGCCGCCCTCGCCCTGGAGGGGGTGTCGAGCGGCTACGGAGCGGTCTCGATCGTGAAGGGCGTGTCCCTGTCGGTGGCGCCGGGGGAGATCGTGGCGCTGCTGGGCAAGAACGGCATGGGCAAGACCACGCTGCTCAAGACCATCCTGGGCATGGTCGCCCTGCGGGGCGGCGCGATCACCGTCGGGGGACAGGCGCTCGCCGGCTTGTCGCCCGCCCGGCTCGTGGCGCTCGGCGTCGGCTACGCGCCGCAGGAGCAGCCCCTGTTCCAGGACCTGTCGATCCGCGACAACCTGCGCCTCGCGGTCCCCTCCGACCGGATGCTGCCGGAGGCGCTGGAGCGGCTGTTCGGTCATTTCCCGTTCCTGAAGGACCGGCTGGCCCAGCGGGCCGGCACCCTCTCGGGGGGCGAGCAGAAGATGCTGATCCTCGGGCGCGCCCTGATGCTGCGCCCGCGCCTGCTCCTCATCGACGAGATCTCCGAGGGCGTGCAGCCCTCCATGGTCGAGCGCCTGCGCGGCGTGCTCGACGCCGAGCGGGCGGCGGGCGTGTCCATGCTGGTGGTGGAGCAGCACGTCGCCTTCGCGCTGGCGCTGGCCGACCGCTACGCCGTCCTCAAGCTCGGCGAGATCGTCGACAGCGGCCCCGCCAAGGCGCCGGACGCGCAGGCGCGCGTCATCGGCCATCTGGCGGTGTGAGCCATGAGCGAACTCAACACCTTCTCGATCGCCGCCCGCTGCCCGCGGACCGGGCAGCTCGGCGTCGCGGTGGCGAGCGCCGTCCCGGCGGTGGGCGGGCTCTGCCCCTACATCCGCGCCGGGATCGGGGCCGTCACCACCCAGTCCTGGGTGAACCCCTACCTCGCCGCCCGCATCCTCGACGGGCTGGCCGGCGGGCTGGGCCCCGACGCCGCCCTGGCGGCGGCGCTCGCCACCGACGACCGGCCGGACCTGCGCCAGCTCGGCCTCGTCGACGCGCGCGGGACCGGCGCGGCCTGGACCGGCGCCGGCTGCACGGACGCCGCCGGACACCGCACCGGGGCCGGCTACGCCGTGCAGGGCAACATGCTCGCCGGGACCGGCGTGATCGACGCCATGGCGGAGGCCTTCGCGGGGAGCGCCGCCTGCGACCTCGACGAGCGGCTCATGCGGGCGCTGGAGGCCGGCGATGCGGCCGGCGGCGACAAGCGCGGCAAGCAATCGGCGGCCCTCAGGATCGTCGCCGGCGAGGATTACCCGCTCCTCGACCTGCGGGTCGACGAGCACGCCGAGCCCGTCGCCGAGCTGCGCCGCGTCCTGGCCATCGCCCGGCGGCAGCTCGTGCCGTTCGTGGCCGGCATGCCCCGGAAGCACGGCCCGGCCGGCGCCCTGCCGGACGACGTCGTGGCGATGCTCCTGAAAGCGCCCGCCGAGCGGCCGGGCGCTGCGGCCGATGGCGGGTCCGCCGATGCGCCCGATCTCCTGCGCGACGTCATCGGCCTGCGCCAGGAGCCCGGGCGGGTCGCGCACCTGCTGAGGCAGTTCGCGCCGGTGCTCGCCGAGATCGCCCGGCTCCGCGACCTCGACCTCGCGGACATCCATCCGCCGGTCGTCTTCGATCCGACCTTACCGTACCGCCGGGGGCCCCATGACGACCGCCGTGACTGACGCCCTCTGGCCGTTGCCGATCACCGAGCTCGCGCGGCGGATCGCGGCGCGGGAGCTGTCGAGCGCCGACCTCGTCGGCGCCAGCCTCGACCGGATCGCGCGCCTCGACGGCGCCCTGAACAGCTTCGTCCATCTCTCGTCCGCGGCCCTCGACGCCGCGCGCGCGGCCGATGCCGAGATCGCCCGGTCCGGCCCGCGGGGCCCGCTGCACGGCATCCCGATCGCCATCAAGGACAACTACACCACGGCCGACATGCCGACCCGGGCGGGTACCGCCGTGGAGGCCCTGACCTTCCCGGCGGCCGACAGCCACGCGGTGGCGCGGCTGCGGGCGGCCGGCGCGGTGATCCTCGGCAAGCTGCGCATGCACGAATTCGCCTGGGGCATGGTCACGCCGCCGACCCGCAATCCCTGGGACCTCGACCGGGTGCCCGGCGGCTCCAGCGGCGGATCCGGCGCCGCGGTCGCGGCCCGGCTCTGCCCGGCCGCCCTCGGCTCGGACACGGGCGGCTCGATCCGGATCCCGGCCGCCCTGTGCGGGGTCGTCGGCCTCAAGCCGACCTACGGCCGGGTCGGCCGGTCGGGGATCGTCCCGCATTCCTGGTCCCTCGACCATGCCGGGCCGCTGACCCTGACGGTGGCCGATTCCGCCCTGATGCTGCGGGCGCTCGCCGGCCCGGATGCCGGCGATCCCGCCGCCAGCGCGGCGCCGGTCCCCGACTACACGGCCGGGCTGGACCGGCCGATCCGGGGCCTGCGCGTCGCGGTGATCCGCAACCACTTCTTCGACGCGGTCGACGAGGACGTCGCTGTCGCAATCGAGGGGGCGCTCCGCTTCCTCGCCGGCCAGGGCTGCACGGTCCGCGACGTCGCGGTGCCGTCCCTGCGCCACGGCCTCGGGGCCATCTACGCCATCGAGCTCGCCTCCTCGACCGCCTATCACGACCGCAGCCTCGCCCAGGGCCATGTGGCGGGCTTCGCCGCCGACGTCCGCGACCTCGTGGAGATGGGCCGGCTCGTGACCGGGCCGGACTACCTGCGCGCCGAGCAGGTGCGGGCCCTGATCATGGACGAGATGGCCGCCGTCCTGGCGGAGGCCGACGTGATCGTCGGCCCGGCCTCGCCCTTGACCGCGTGGCGGACGGACGAGTCCGCGGTGTCGCTCGGCGGGCGCGCGGAGAGCGTGCTGGCGGCCTCCTGGCGGCTGACCTACCCGTTCAACCTCACGGGCCTGCCCGCGATCGCGCTGCCCTGCGGCTTCGACCGGCGCGGCCTGCCGATCAGCCTCCAGATCGCCGGCCGGCCCTTCGCCGAAGCCGAGATCCTGCGCGTGGCGCACCAGTACGAGCGGGCGCACGATTGGTGGCGCCGGGTGCCGCCCCTGGCCGGCTGACGCGGCGGGCCGGTCCTGCGCAGCTGAACCGGCCCGTTGCGATCGATTGCACGCAACCAATACCGCCTCTCATCGCAAATAGCCGCGCGCTGTACAGAGCGATGCGTGTGGAACCCTTTTTCCGTGGTTGCCGTTGCTGGGTTCGATTGAAACCAGGAGGCTACCAATGCGCAACATCATTCTCTCGGGTGCCCTGTTCGCGGCCCTGTGCGGCGCGGCGAGCGCCGAGGAGACCACGGTCATCCGCCGCGACGGGCCCGCCGTCGTCGACCACCGCGACACCGTCGTCGAGAAGCGTGAGGTCACCACCGGCACCGTCGATTGCGGTTCCAAGACCGTCCACAAGGAGGACGGCATGGGCAACTCCAAGACCGTCCACAAGGAAGGCTGCAACTGAGCCTCCGCGGCCCGTAACGCCCTGACGAGCCTGGAGATCTCAGCATGACCAACAAGCTTCTTCTGTCGCTGGCGACCGCCGGCCTCCTCGCCCTTCCGGTGGCCGCCCAGGCGCAGGGCACCCTGCGGGGCGCGGCCGAGGGTGCGGCGGTCGGCGCCGATGCGGCCGGCCCGGTCGGCGGCATCGTCGGCGGCGCCGTGGGCGCGGCCACCGGCACGGTGGGCGGCATCCTCGGTGTCGACGACCGCCCCCGGTTCCGCAGCTACGTCCGCGAGCGCGGCGTGCGCTCGTACAGCTGGGGCGGCCCGGTCCGGGTCGGCACCGTGCTGCCGGAGGACAGCGTGACCTACTACGACGTACCCGACGAGTACCGGGTGCGTCCGGGCTACCGCTACACCATCGTGAACGACCAGCCCGTCCTGGTCGATCGCGGCCACCGCATCGTCGAGGTCATCGACTGATCGGAGGGGCGCCGGGATCCCGGCGCTCCATCAGGCAGGACGGCCCGTCCGGCATCGCCGCGGCGGGCCGTTTCGCGTCTGCAGGGCGCGGCCCGAGACGAGAGGACGAGAGATCGCGCGGGCATGGGTGCGGGCACGGGCGCTGGAGACGAGGCGCGACGGACCCCCTCTCCCGAGCGGGAGAGGGCTGAGGTGAGGGACGAGAAGGATCAGGATCGAGCGCCCCGTCGCCGGTCAGCCGAGGTCGAGACTTTCTCGGTAAGGCCGCACCCCTCACCCTGTCCCTCTCCCGCACGGGCGAGGGGACCCGCGCCCGGTCCTGAAGCCGCGTTGCCGACACGGATGGATGGATCCGACGGGCCGCCGCGAGCGTGCGGCCGGTAGCGGAGGGATCGGCTCGCGCCTCACCCCCGCGTCAGCGCCAGTTCCGGCAGGTGCAGGGTGATCCGGTAGGCGGACGCGTCGTGGCTGCGCGTCACGGTCGCTTCGAGCTGGCGCAGGGACATCTCCACCAGCAGGGTCCCGAAGCCCCGGCCCGGCCGCGGTTCGGCCACGCGGGCCATGCGCTCGCACCATTCGAGGACGAGCCCCTCTTCCTGGCGGTCCCAGGTGACGGACAGCGCGCCGTCGTCGGACCCGAGCGCGCCGTATTTCACCGAGTTCGTCGCCCATTCGTGCAGGATCATCGCCAGCGACGAGACGTGCCGCCAGTTGATCGCCACGAGGGGCCCCTCGATCATCGTGGGGACGTGGTCGCGGTACGGGCGCAGGGTCGCGCCGATCAGGCCCGCGAGGTCGCTCATGCCCTGGCCGTCGGAGGGATCGGCCAGGGAATGTGCCCGCCCGAGGGCCGAGATGCGGTCGCGCATGTCGGTGGCGAAGACGCCGATCTCCCGGTGCGTGCGGGCCCCCGCCGAGATCATGCCGCCGATGATCGCGAACAGGTTCTTCACCCGGTGGTTCATCTCCCGCAGCATCAGGTCGCGGGTCTCGGCGAGCGCGTATTCGGGCGAGACGTCGATGCAGACGCCGACGATCCGCTTCCGATCGCCGCTCCGGGTCAGGCGCCCGTAGCTGCGGATGTGCCGCAGCGCGTGATCGGCGGCGCGCACGCGGATGCGCGCCTCGAACTCGTCCAGGCCGTGCGCCGCTTCGGCGAGAGCCGCCTCGAAGCCGGGACGGTCCTCGGGCAGCACGCTGGCCGCCAGGGCGGCGGTGGGGTGCGGCGTGTCGGGAGTCAGGCCGAAGATCGTGCCGGCGGTGCTGTCGACCACGACGGTCCCGGCATCGGGGCTGTATTCCCAGACGCCGATGCCTCCGGCCTTCACGGCCAGTTCCAGCCGCTCCCGCTCCGCGGCGAGCTGGCGCTCCAGGGACAAGGCCTCGGTGATGTCGGTGAGCACCAGGGTGGCGCCGTCGACGCTGCCGTTCTGCAGGCGGTAGGGCAGCACCCGCAGGGAGAGCGTCCGGTCCCCATCCCGGGTGGCGACGCGCCGCTGGATCACCGAGCCGCCGGCGCAGACCTCCTGGGCGTCATGCAGGTATTCTAGGCCGGCGAGCCGGCTCGACACGTCGGCGAGGGGACGTCCCCGGTCGGCCGGCTGCAGCGGGAAGATCGCCGTAGCGGCCGTGGTGAAGCTGCGCACCTTCAGAGCGCGGTCCAGCACGACCACGGCGAGATCGGTGGATTCGAAGAAGTTGCGCAGATCGGCATTGGCGATGGTGAGCTGCTCGACCTTGGTCTTCAGCTCGTCGTTGACCGTGGACAGCTCCTCGTTCGTCGACTGAAGCTCCTCGTTCATCGACATCATTTCTTCGTTGGAGCTCTTCAGCTCCTCGTTCGTCGTCTCCAGCTCCTCGACGGTGGAGCGGAGCTTGTAGCGCGTGCGCAGCAGCTCCTCCTCCAGCGCCTCGACGTGGTCGCCGCCGGCATCCATCTCGATCAGGTCAAGATCGTCCGCAGCCTGGAAGGCGCCGGTGTCGCGCAGGACAAGCAGCATCGAGCCGTCGGGCAGGGGATCGCAGATCAGCTCCACCGGCTGGACGCCGTATTCCGAGCGGATCTCCACGTCGCGGACGACCACGCGCTTGCGCGCATCCCGGGTCTGGCGGAGCAGCGGCCCGATCACGTCGCGCAGGCCCGGACGGGCCAGGGTGATCGCGCTGCTGCCGCCGGTCCGCGTGACCGGGAAGTCGAAGTAGCGGCTCAGGCGCCCGTAGGCGGCGATGATGCCGCCATCCTCGTTGAGCACCATGCTGGGCGGGGCGTAGCGCTCCATGACGCGGCGCACCGCGACGGTCTCGTCGGCGATCGAGGGCTCGCCGCGGCGCTCCTCGCGCGCTCCGCGCCGGGTCTCGCCGCGCCGGGCGCTCCCGGGCAGGTCGATCGGGTATTGCGGCGCGCCCGGCGGCCGCTCGAACAGGCGGGCGTGCTGGTCGATGACCGGGAAGAGGTGCTCGAACCGGCTGACGCTCTCCGAGGGCCCGAGGAACAGGTAGCCCCCGGGCCGGACCGCGTAGTGGAACAGCGGCACCACCGATTGCTGGAGGCGCTCGTCGAAATAGATCAGCAGGTTGCGGCAGGACAGGAGGTCGACCCGCGAGAAGGGCGGGTCCTTGACCAGGCTGTGGCTGGAGAAGCGGATCAGGTCGCGGATCTCGGCCGCGATGGTGAAGCGCTCGGCATGGGGGACGACGTAGCGCTCCCGCAGATGCGCCGGGATGTCGGCGAGCGCGGCGGCCGGGTAGGTCGCCTCCCGGGCGATCTGGAGCATGCGCTCGTCGATGTCGGTGGCGAAGATCTGGACCGCCGGCGGCAGGCCGAGGCGGCGGGCGGCGTCGGCGAACAGCATGGCGATGCTGTAGGCCTCCTCGCCGCTGGAGCAGCCCGGGATCCAGACCCGGATGTCCTCCTCGGGGTCGCGGGTGCGCAGCAGGGGCTCCACCGCGCGCTCCCGGAGGAGCTCGAACAGCTCGGCGTCGCGGAAGAAGCGGGTGACGTTGATGAGGAGGTCGCGGAACAGCGCCTCGCACTCGGTCTTGTCCGCCCGGACGCGGCCGAGATAGGCCCGGCCGGACTCGAGCCCGAGGACGTGCATGCGCCGCTCGACCCGCCGGACCAGGGTGGTCCGCTTGTAGCCGGAGAAGTCGTGGCCCACCGTCGCGCGGATGACCCGGCAGAGGTCGTCGATGTGGTCGGCGACGAGGCGGGCCTCGTCGTCGACGGCGTCGGTGCCCCGGCGGCGGAAGAAGCTCGTGAGGCAGTCCACGATCTCCCCCGGCGGTCGCACGAAGTCGACGAGGCTGGTGCCGACCGCCGAGAGCGGCATGCCGTCGTAGCGGGCGGTGTCGGGCTGCTGCACCACGCAGACGCCGCCATGCTCCTTGATGGCCCGCAGGCCGGTCGTGCCGTCGGCCCCCGTGCCCGACAGGATCACGCAGGCGGCGTTGGCCTGCTGGTCGACCGCGAGCGACAGGAAGAAGTCGTCGATCGGCCGGCGCAGGCCCCGCGGCTGGACGAAGTGGGTGAGTTCGAGGACGCCGTTCTGGATGACGAGGCCCCGCCCGGGCGGGATGATGTAGACCTTGTCGCCCGCGATCCGCTCCCCGCCCTCGCACTGGAGCACCTCCAGCTCGGTCTGCCGTCGAGGAGCTGTGCCAGCATGCTCTCGTGGTTGGGGTCGAGGTGCTGGACGATGACGAAGGCATGCCGGTCGGCGGCCGGGCGCGCGCCAGCATCTCCCGCAGGGCCTCGAGTCCGCCCGCCGAGGCGCCGATTCCCACGACGGGTCCGGCGAAGGGCGGGGCCGTCACCGTCCCGGCGCCGTCCAGGATCTCCGAGGCCTCGCCTCCGGGGGCGTTATGGAAATCCTGGTGCATCGAGATCCGCGAGCGTGAGCTTGGCCTGCGCGACCGTGGCGACCGTGTTGGCGATCGTCATCAGCGAGCCCTCGATGACGAGCCCACTCTCCGCAAGCGTCGGGGTCAGCCGGCTCAAGGTCCGGCCGAGTTCGGTATCGTAGGCGGAAAGCAACGCGGGTTGCGAGCGGCTGACATCGAATTGGGATGCGAAAAGAAAGCGCACCTCGCCCGAGAGCGCCTTCAGTTTGGACATGTACAGCAGATTGACGAAAGGCTTCCCGTCCTTGCGGAAATTCAGGATCGGCGTGCGCACGGAGTCCTGCCGGCCGTTCTCCAGGAAGGCGTGGATCTTGGCCCGCGCCTCCCGGTTGTCGGCGTCGCGCTGGAGGAGGCGGCAATTGCGCCCGACGACCTCCGCGCCCGTATAGCCGGTGAGCTGGTGGAACGGCGCGTTCACCAGGAGCAGGACGTTGTCGTCGGTCGCCGCGGCCAGCGCCAGGGCGATGTGGGATTTCTCGAAGAAGGTGCTGAGTTCGGCCGGGATGGTCTGCGTGTCCACGGTAGCTTCCCTGTCGCCTCCGTTCGGCGCGGCCCGGCCGGTCGCCCCGCGTTCGCGCTGCCGGCCTCGGCGCGGGTCGACATTCCTGACGCGCAACCGCGGCTGCCGCTCTCCAATTCGGGCACCGCGCTGAGGCCGTCCTCATGGGCGCGTCGGATCGGTATGGCAATGACGCCCGACCCCGCCCGCCCGTTCCGCGCGGGCCTGCCGCACCCCGTGTCCGGCGGGGGCACCGACGTTCCGCCGGGCGCCGCCCGGTCCGGCCCGACCGCACCGCCCCGGATGCGGCCGCCTGGCGCCCGACCGCGGCCTCCGGATCTCAGCCCTCGCCCCCGATGATGCCGCGGATGCGGGTGGCCAGCGCCTCCAGGGCGAAGGGCTTCGTCATCACCTGCATGCCGGGGCCGAGATGGCCGTGGTTGAGGGCGGCGTTCTCCGCGTAGCCGGTGATGAACAGGACCTTCAGGTCGGCACGGTGCTGGCGGCCGGCATCGGCCATCTGGCGGCCGTTCATGCCGCCGGGCAGGCCGACATCGGTGATGAGCATGTCGATGCGCACGTCCGACTGGAGCACCTTCAGGCCCGAGGCCCCGTCCGCCGCCTCGATCGCCGCGTAGCCGAGGTCTTCGAGCACCTCGGTCACCAGCATCCGCACGGTGGGCTCGTCGTCCACCACCAAGACCGTCTCGCCCTGCTCGGCGCGGGGGGCGTGGGCGAGGTCGGGCAGGCTCGCCTCGGCCTCCGCCTCGCCGAGATGGCGGGGCAGGTACAGGCAGACCATCGTGCCCTGGTCGATCTCGGAGTAGATCCGGACCTGCCCGCCGGACTGCTTGGCGAAGCCGTAGATCATCGACAGGCCGAGGCCGGTGCCCTCGCCGATCGGCTTGGTGGTGAAGAACGGGTCGAAGGCCTTGGCGACCACGTCGGGGGTCATGCCGGTGCCGTTGTCCGAGACGCAGAGCGTGACGTACTGGCCCGGCTCCAGCTCGCGCTCCTGGGCGGCCCGGTGGTCGAGCCAGCGGTTGGCCGTCTCGATGACGATACGGCCGCCCTCCGGCATCGCGTCCCGGGCGTTGATGCACAGGTTGAGCAGCGCGTTCTCGAGCTGGCTCGGGTCGACCAGCGTCGGCCACAGGCCGCCGGCCCCCACCGACTCGATCGCCACGGCGGGGCCGACCGTGCGGCGGACGAGGTCCATCATGCCCTCGACCAGACGGTTCACGTCCGTCGGCTTCGGGTCGAGGGTCTGGCGGCGCGAGAAGGCCAGCAGGCGGTGGGTCAGGGCGGCGGCGCGCTTGGCCGCCCCCTGCGCCGCGCCGATGTAGCGGTCGAGGTCGCCGACCCGGCCCTGCAGCATCCGGGTCTGCATCAGCTCCAGCGAGCCGACGATCCCGGCCAGCATGTTGTTGAAGTCGTGGGCGAGCCCGCCGGTGAGCTGGCCGACCGCCTCCATCTTCTGCGACTGGCGCAGGGCCTCCTCGGCGCGCATCAATTCGGCGGAGCGCGCGGCGACCCGCTGCTCCAGGGTCTCGTTGAGGCTGCGCAGCGCCGCGGTGACCCGGTCCCGCTCCGCCTCGACGGCCTTACGCTCGTCCACGT
>NZ_BACT01001079.1:0-18623 GCF_000333255.1 Methylobacterium sp. B1
TCCAGCTTCTCAGAGGCCGGGTACCTCATGCCTCGTCGCCCCCAGCCCCGGTCAGACTTTTTTTCAGCAGGCGGTTTTCCAGGACGAGATCGGCTACGACCTCCTTCAGCGCACCCGCCTCGCGACGCAGGTCCTGGACCTCGTCGGCGGTCGCGGCACGGGCCGTGTCGCCGGCCAGCCGCTTCTTGCCGGCTTCCAGGAACTCCTTGGACCAGCCATAGTACATCGAGCTGGCGATGCCTTCGCGCCGGCACAGCTCGGCGATGCTGTCCTCACCGCGCAGCCCTTCCAGCACGATGCGGATCTTCTCCTCGGCCGAGAACTGCCGGCGCGTGGCGCGGCGGATGTCCTTGATCACGGCTTCTGCCGGCTGCCGCGCCGGCCCGGACGTCTGTTTCATCTTCGCTCCTGGGGGCTACGATGAACCAGCCATCCTCCGTTCGTGAAGACCCTCAATTTGTCTCAGGAGTGCTGACGGCGGACACGACCTAAACACCGTTCGCCGCCCAACGCACGAAGCGATTGTAGAGGATCGTCTTCGGTCCGTAGATCTTGCGCGGTGCGTCTCTCCAACCGCCACCGGATTCAGCATGGGGATGATGCCGCTGATGACGAGCCGGTCGTCCACCCGCGCCTTGCCCCGTGTATCGGTGGGCAGGTTCGGTGCAATCTTCGCAAACTGCTAGTCCGTCAGCCAGAGCCGATCCATCGGCCACTCCAGCGCGAGCCGTGAATCACGTTTCGCCGAGCCGCGCCACCGTTCTGGGTCCGGACGCAACCTTTAAACTCGGACCACCGCGTGGAGCGGGTCAGCCTGAGCGTCGAGATCGTCGATGCCGTGAGAGCAGCCGCTCCAGCAGATCCTCCGGTCGATCAATGGGCCAATCGCCAAGACCATCGCGATCATTGTCAACATCTCGACCGGCCTCGCGCTGGCCTTCGGCTACACGTTCGGCGATTTCGCCGACTGATCCAGTCGTGTTCGGCCTGCCGATCGCCTTCGCCGCCGGCACGTTCGTCCTGTGTTTCTTCAGCTTCGGTGGCGGGGTGTTGGTCTGATGGCCGGCGTGTCCGACACTGCGTCCGAGGTGCCGGGCCGGAAGGGAGTCGAGCCCGGTCTTGACCTGACCGGTATTTTGGACCGGGCCAGTTGCGAGGCTACTGCATGGTCGCGCCCATGGGTATCCGGAAGGCCAGATCCGGGACGCTGACAGGCGCGGGCGGTCGGTAGCCCAGCGACGAATGCGGCCGGACGCGGTTGTGCGTGTTCTGCCAGAGACCTATCACGATCTGTGCCTCCTTGGGTGAGTAGAAGATCTCCTGCCTCCGGCACTCGTCGGGCAGCTTGCCGTTGAAGCTCTCACAGTACCCGTTCTCCCACGGCGAGCCGGGTGCGGATCCCGAGGCGACGTCCGCCAGGACCTGCTTCTCCAAAGATAGATCAGCCACAAGCCGACGAAGACGAGCGTTCTCGCGCTCCAGATCTTTCATCTTCCAGGCCTGATCAAATTTCAGGCCGCCGTACTCCTTACGCCAGCGGTAGTAGCTCTGCTCGGAGACGTCCGCTTCTTTGCAGGCGACTGCGATGCTTTTGCCTTGTGCCGTCTGCACCTCGATCTGGCGCAGCATCAGCACGACCTGTTCCGCGCTCGGCCTCTGTCCTCGCTTCATCCCCAACTCTTCTGGTCCAGGCTGAACCTCTCAATCAGCCCGGTCCGAAGCCCGCAGGTCAGGCGATCCCGGCCGGCATCCGGAGGGCCCGCTGCGGTGGGAGCAGCCAGAGGCCGTCCGCCGTCGTGACCTCCATGACGCCGGAGGTCGCGTAGATCAGCTGCGCGCGTCCATGGACATGCGAAGGAATGCGGGAGCCGGCAGGAAACTCCTTCGGCATCGCCGCGATACCGTGCGGCGATGCTTCATAGTCCCGCGGGTCGGTGCTCTTGAGGTCCATGGTTGGGTTCTCTCCGCGCCGGGAGCCGCTGGACGAGGGCCCTCCCGTCCGAAGATCCCCGCGCGTCGACCTTGCACAGACGGAGACTCGCGCGGGCCTCGGCGGGATCGCAATGTCGCGCCCGACGATCCTGGCGATGTTTACGACACGCGCGACAAGTTGCTCGTTGCTCGCCGCCAGTTCCCCGATGGCGGGCTCATGCGTGGCGGTGAGAGACCCAACGATGAACCGCGATCATAGGATCGCACCAGGATAACGGTCCCACCTCTGTCCGACGTCACGGTGTCGGACATCTTCGGCTTCAGACCGGGCAATCCGGGGCGAAAGCTTTGCTGCGGCACAGCGGTCTTGCGCATTTGCCGTCGGCGTCGGGATTCTCAGGTCGCTGCTCGTTGAGCCCGCTTCGCCGACACGTCCGTCGTGGCCCGGGAAGTACGATGCGGCGGACATTCAGCTGCGTGAACGTACGGAACTTCGAGCCGCGCGCATCCGTCCGACCGGATACCGTGGCTGAAGCCGGGCCGACCCATGTGAACCGGGCTGTTCGGGTGCGACGGCCGGAACTCCGGCCTCACCGCGCTCCGCTGCTCCGCCGGCTCCGGCGCTCGGCCTTGCGGGTCGCGGTCTCGCGCAGGTGCTGCTCGATGGCGTCGTTGGCGCGGCCGCGCATGTGCCGGATCGCCTCCCCGTCGTCGAACGTCTCCGGGAAGCGTCGGGACAGCCACAGATAGGCGCTCGCGAGCTTCACGGTCCGCTCCTGATAGTCGAGCGCCCCCGCGAGGTTGCCCCGGAGGGCGGGGACCGTGAGGCCGGCGGCCCGGGCCTGGCACCAGCGCTCCAGGAGGCCCATGGCGATCTCGTCGCGCCGGTTGATCGGGCAGACCGAGAAGGCGAACTTCTCCTCGATCGGCAGCCGGGCCCGGTCGACGATCCGGGCCACCTCCAGCACCTCCTCCAGGGCCGAGGGCTGGAACGGCGAGCCGGCGTAGAAGGTCGCCCGGGCGAAGTGGGTCAGCACCTCGGTGAGACTGTGCGTGCGCATCTCCTCGGCCACCGAGCGGATCGCCCCGAGATCGGGGCGGACGAAGAAGCGCGTGTCGGCCGCGGGCGCCGTCGGAGCGCCCGACAGCGCGATCCGGATCGGCTCGATGGCGACCGCGTCCGTCGCCGCCACGTAGCCGACATCCTGGTGGCCGTAACGGCCGGCCCGGCCGGCGATCTGCCGGATCTCGGAATGGGTGAGCGCCCGCTCGGCACTGCCGTCCCATTTGCGCACCGCCGAGAACACGATCCGCTTGAGCGGCCCGAGATTGAGCCCCATGCCGATCGCGTCGGTGGTCACCAGCACGTTGGCCTCCCCCGAGCGGAAGCGCGCGGCCTCGGCCCGGCGGACCTCGGG
Organism: Methylobacterium sp. B1; assembly: GCF_000333255.1. Lineage (NCBI taxonomy): Bacteria > Pseudomonadati > Pseudomonadota > Alphaproteobacteria > Hyphomicrobiales > Methylobacteriaceae > Methylobacterium > Methylobacterium sp. B1. The sequence goes on from NZ_BACT01001079.1 coordinate 3,351, forward strand.
CGACAGGGCGCCGTAGATGGTCGCCACCCGGTGGCCCCGGGCGACGAGGATCTCGCGGTTCTCGTGCACGGCCCGGCGGGAGAAGGCCACGACCGCGTCGCCGGCCTCGACCTTCTCCAGGGGGACCGGCTCCTCCACGAGCAGGAGCGGCGATTTCCGGGTGAAGGGGATCACCTCCAGGGATTCGTTGGCGGCCTCGGCGGCGCGGCGGACATACGACAGGGCGTCGTCGGAGCCGCAGACGATCACGGTCTTGGCGGCGACGCCGAACAGCGCGTTGGTCCAGGCCCAGCCGCGGTCGGGATCCGACAGCATCTGGATCTCGTCGATCACCGCCACGTCGATGGGCCGCGTCAGGTCGGCGGTCTCGATGGTGCGGGCGGTGTGGGTGGGGTTGGCCGCGCCCAGCACCTCCTCGCCGGTGATCATGCCGGCGCGCAAGCCCCGCTCGCGCAGGGTCTCGTAATTCTCCAGGGCCAGGAGCCGGAGCGGCGCGAGGTAGGCGCCGGTCTCCGCCGCGGTCAGGTGCTGGAGCGCCGCGTAGGTCTTGCCGGAATTGGTCGGCCCCATGTGGAACAGGATTGTCCGGTTGAGGCGCCGGGCGGCGGTGAAGCGCTCGATATAGGCGCCGAAGCCGACCTGATCGCGCAGGCGGCGCAGGCGCGAGCCCTCGCGGGCCACCGCCTTGGCGTGCCGGCGCACGGGGGTGAGCGTGTCGTTGAGGCCCCGGGCGAGCTTCGGGCCGTAGGTGAATACCCGGGACCGCAGCGAGCGGTCCATGTGGGCGATGTAGGCGGCGGCGTCCGCCCCGACCTCGCGTAGGTCGACGAGGAGCTGCGCCCGCAGCCGGTCGACCGGCTTGTGCAGGGCGCGGGTGGCCTGGAGCGCCGTGCGCGTCACGGCCTCGCGCAGGGCGTCCAGGCGGTGGGCCGGGTCGTTCCGGGCGGCCATGCGGGCCAGGATCTCGGCCGCCTCCGGCTCCGGCGCGATGTCGAGCCGCAGGTCCAGGCGGCCGTTGTCGAGGAGCGGGATCTCGGTCCGGATCAGCCAGGTGATGCGGTGGTCCTTCGTCACCACGGCCCGGAGGTTCGGCACGGCCTTGCGGACCGCCGGGATGCCGGTCTCCGCGAAGGCCCGGGCGGCCTGCATCGCGCGCACGGCGCGGGCGACGCGGTCGTCCTCCACCTCGGCGCCGTATTCGGGCAGTTCGAGATCGGCGAGCAGCCGGTCGAGGTCGACGGCCTCCGGGGACAGGCCGAGCCGCCCGAGGGATTCGATCAGGCTCTCGATGGTCGGGCGGAGACGCTTGCGCGCCATGCGGTCACCTTCGGCAGAAGCGTCTCACGCAAACCCTGACGCGGTCGGGGACGTTCCGGATCCGATCCATGCGCGGAACCGCGCCCGGACGCCACTCCGAAACCGTCCTTGCGAGCGCAGCGAAGCATTCCAGCGGCGCCACGAGCCCCAACGTTGCGCGACACTGGGTTGCTTCGCTGCGCTCGCAAAGACGGGATCTCACGGTTGCCGGGCCGCCTCGGCGAGCCAGCCGCAGAAGGCCCGCACCGCCGGATCCTCCGCCCGGGGCTCCGGGACGTAGGTGTAGTAGCTCCGTGCCGGCAGAGACGGGCCCGCGAAGGGCAGGGTCAGGCGGCCGGCCGCGACGTCGTCGGCGATCAGCCGCTCGGGCCCCATGGCGATCCCGAGCCCGTCGAGGGCGGCCTGGAGGGTCAGGTAGAAATGCTCCAGCGTCACCGAGGCCTGCGGCTCCAGATCGGGCACACCGGCCGCCCGCAGCCAGTCCGGCCAGACCCGCGGGAGCGTCGCCGCGTGCAGCAGGGTGTGCTGCCGGAGCTGCTCGGGCTCTGCGAGGGGGAGGCGCTGCAGCAGGGCCGGGCTGCAGACGGGGATGCGGCGTTCGGACAGGAACGGCTCCGCGCGATGGCCCGGGCGCGTCTCCGGACCACCGCGGATCGCGACATCGAACGGCTCCGCGAGCTGCGCCAGGGGCACGTTGGAGGTCGTCAGCCGGACCTCGATCGCCGGGTTGGCCACCTGGAAGCCGGACAGGCGCGGGATCAGCCAGCGCAGGGTGAAGGTGGCGAGCGCATTCACGTGCAGCAGGCGGGGCCGCCCGCGCTCGACCTGGCGGGCCGTGGCCAGGGCGATCCGGTCGAGGGCGGCGCCGATCTCGGTGGCGTAGGCGACCCCCGCCTCGGTGAGGACCACGCGCCGGTTGTGGCGCGTGAACAGCGGCAGGCCGAGCCAGCCCTCCAGCATCTGCACGTGCCGGCTCACCGCGCCGTGGGTGACCCGCAGCTCGTCCGCGGCCCGGGTGAAGCTCCCGTGCCGCGCGGCCGCCTCGAAGGCCTTCAGGGCGTTCAGGGGCGGCAGGCGACGATGCACGGGTCAGGTTTCCTCACGCGAGCGTCAGCATAAGGCGTTTGTCAGCCCCCCGCCAGACCGCCATCCTGGATCGGAACCACGAAGGATGGCTGGATGTCCGTCGCGTCCGTTCCGACCGCGTCTTCCGAAACCGCGTCCCCGCCGGAGGCCCGGCGCACCCTCCTGGCGACCGGGGTCAACCACGCCCTGCACGACGGCTACACGGACCTGATCTACGTGCTGCTGCCGGTCTGGCAGGCGGAGTTCGGCCTCGATTACGTCGCCCTGGCCTTCCTCCGGTCGCTCTACAACGGCGCGCTGGCGGCGCTGCAGATGCCGGCGAGCCGCCTTGCCCAGGCCTGGGGCGCCCGGATCGTGCTGGTGCTCGGCACCGGGCTCAGCGCGGCGGGCTACGCGATCGCCGGCGCCTCGGGCGGCCTCGTCGGGCTCGGGGTCGGCCTCCTGCTCGGCGGCGCCGGCAGCAGCACCCAGCATCCCCTGGCCTCGGCGGTGATCGCCCGGGCCTACGGCGCGGCGGCGCGGGGGCCCCTCGGCACCTACAATTTCACCGGCGACCTCGGGAAGGCGGCGGTCCCGCCCCTGGTCGGGCTGCTGCTGACCCTGTCGGGCTGGCGCCACGCCCTCTGGGTGATCGCCGGCGGAGGCGTCCTCGTGGCGGTGCTGGTCGGGCGCCTGCTTCCGCGTGAGCCGCAGTCACGCAGCGCCCAGGCGGCCGCCAAGCGGGCGACCCGCCGGGTCGCGGGCGGATCGCCGCCCGGCGCGGGGTTCGGGCTCCTCGTCGCCATCGGCATGCTCGACAACGCCGCGCGGCCGGCCTTCCTGCTCTACCTGCCGTTCCTGCTGCAGGAGAAGGGTGCGGCGCTGACCACGGTGGGCCTCGCGCTCTCGCTGGTCTTCGTCGGCGGCGCCCTCGGCAAGGCGGTGTGCGGGCGCCTCGGGGAACGCCTCGGCGTGACCCGGACCGTGATCCTCACCGAGACCGGGACGGCGCTCGCGATCCTGGCGGTGATCGTCCTGCCCCTGGCCCCCGGGCTGATCCTGCTGCCGCTCCTCGGCGTGATGCTGAACGGCACCTCGTCGGTCCTCTACGGGACGGTGCCGGAACTGGCCCCGGGCGGTCGGGTCGAGCGGGCCTTCGCGGTGTTCTACACCTGGACGCTCGGCGGCAGCGCGCTGGCGGCGCCGCTGCTCTACGGACGGCTCGGCGACGCGGCCGGCCCGCACTGGGCGGCGGTGGCGGCGGCCGGGACGGCGCTCGCCGTGGTGCCGCTGATGCTGGCCCTGGCGCCGCGCCTCGGGGCAGCGGACCGGCAACGGGCCTGAGGCGCGGCGGCGGGGCCGGGGGCATGGGAACAGGAGCACGGGGCAGGATCTGCCCGCGGGGACGGCCCGCGCGTCCCGCCCGGACGCCGCCTCAGAGGCGGCCCAGGGTGCTGACCCGGACGGCCTCCGAGCGGCCCTCCACCGCGATGTCGCGGATCGCCTCCGGCGCCACGCGGGCCGCCTGATAGACCGCCTCCGACACCACGGCCACGCAGCCGAGGGTCTTGGTCAGGCCCTGGAGGCGGGCGGCGACGTTGACGGTGTCGCCCAGCGCCGTGAAGCGGGCATCGGTGGCGTCGCCCATCTCGCCGACGATGGCGAGGCCCGCATGCACGCCGATCCCGTACCGGAGCGTGTGTTCCAGATCGGCCGCCAGCAGCCGGTTCAGGGTGTCGACGGCGTCGGCGATGAGGTCGATCGCCCGCAGGGCGTCCTGGGCGGCCTGCCCGGGCTCCGTCTCCAGGCCGAACAGGGCGAGCAGACCGTCGCCGAGGAACTGGTTGGTCGAGCCGCCGGCCTCCCGCACGGCGTCGCCGACCGCGCCGAGGAAGCGGTTGATGATGAACACCGTGTCGTAGGGCAGGCGCTCCTCGGCGAGCCGGGTCGAGCCGCGCAGGTCGACGAACATCGCCACGATGAAGCGCTCCTCGCCGGATTGCGCCCGGTCGAGCAGGTCGGCCTGGCGCATCCGCGGCTGCGGTGGCAGCAGCGGCACCACGGCCATGTCGGTCTCGGGCCGGAACTGGCAGGCGAGGCGCACCCCCGGACCGGCGGCGATGCGCTCTAGGACCGACCGCTCGGTACGGCCGGGACTGGGCGCGCCGTCGCTGCCATCCGTCACCCGGATGCGGCAGGTGGAGCATCGGCCGCGGCCGCCGCAGACGCTGGCATGGGGGATCCGGTTGCGCCGGCTCGCCTCCAGCACGCTGGTGCCCCGGGGGACCCGCACCACCCGCCCGTCCGGATAGCTGAGCCGGATCGTGCCGCGCTTGACCTCGGCGAGGGTCCGCACGCCGCGCGCTGCGACCACCGCCGCCACCAGGCCCGCATAGGTCCCGAGCAGCCCGTCCCGGATGGCGGCGAGCCGCGCGACCTGATCGGGCAGCCCGACATGGACCGGCTGGAGGGCCACCGCCCGCCACGCCGGATCCTGCGCCAGGGTGAGGATCATGCGGCCGCCCTGCGCGAAGCCCAGCAGCGACAGGACCGGGACCAGAACCGCGAGCGCCAGCAGCCAGGGCGCCATGCGCCCGAAGGCGGGCTTCAGCCGCAGCCAGAAATACAGGCCCATGCAGCCGTGGATCCAGGCCAGGACCAGGACCGTGACCTGCAGCAGGCCGAGCGTCGGCGAGGCGATCCAGAAGGCGTAGAGTTCCTGCGCGTAGCCCTTGTCGAGCCCCTCGGTGACGAAGGAGATCCGGGTCGCCGTGATGTGGCTGATGAGGAGCGTCGGGATCAGCAGGCCCGAGACCAGCTGCAGGGCCTCGGAGGGCCGCCAATGGAAGAAGCGGGCCGCGTAGAGCGCCTGGAGCCCGAGCAGCAGATGGAGCACCAGGGCGCCGTAGAGCAGCGTCAGGCCGACGGGATTGAGCCAGACGGCCGTGACGAGGTCGAGGCCGTCCTCCATGGCGTCGAGGGAGATGTTGCCCAGGGCGTGGTTGAGCAGGTGGGTTAGCACGTAGCCGAACAGGACCAGGCCGCTGGCCAGCCGGAGGCGCCGCAGGTTCAGGCGGATCCGCGCGGCTTGCGTGGCGGATCGGGGTTGCGCGCCCGCATCGGCGGATCGAAGCGTCGCGATCGAGGCTGTGCGCACCATGCTGGGAGGTCCGAGGAGATCGGTTCTGGGCCCGCCATTCACGGTCCCTCGTACCAGCAAGACTTCCGCCGCGTCCGATTTATTTCCAATCGCCGGCATTATGCCGGTCTGCGACGATTGGTATCCGATGCTCACCCGCGCAGGGCGTCGAGATTTTTTGCATGAGCACCTCCGGCTCCTCGGTGTCGCGGGCCGAGCGGCGGAACGGCAATGCACACCGCACCCCGGCAGTCCGAGCCAACGTCCCGGCGCGAACGCCTGGACGTTGGCTCGCGGCCGAAAGGGCGACATCAACCGGCTTGAGACTGCTGGGCTCCAGACGCGTCACCGGCGCGCGTAACAGCCATCCGTTCAGACCCCGCTCCGCCGAAGTGGATTCCGGTTCGACGCAGCAGAGTGCCTCAAAACAAGAGCTTGAAGCCGTGGTCCATGGCAACGCGATCGGGCGCGGCTCTCAGGGGTCAACCGGAGGGCTCCTCGCTGGGTTGCACTAACCCAGACAAGAGGTCCGATCGATTTAAGCGATCGGACGTATCAATTGACAACTTTCGCTGGTAAAATTCTCTTGACGTGCAGCAGAATCGCGCGTGCTTGCAGTTGATTGGATAATTTGATGAAGTCATACAATCTTAATATTAGCCAGAAGCGGGCTGTTAGAACGGATTCTGATTGTCATGGTTGGTGCTATGGCCTGCCACCGGGCATTTCTTCCGCGCAGTGGCCTCTGGATCCTGCTAATGGATATCCGATTCAACACGGTTTTACGTTGCTGCTGCCGGAGGAATATCGCTGCCACGGGCCAGATTTCGTGGCTTTTTCCTTCTTCGCGTCGTCGATTGATCACAACGATGGCGGCCCCACGGTAAAGGCCCCAGGGATCCGCCCGGCGATGGGTGGCGCGGAAGCGCCCGACAACCCCGAGCTCAAGCTCTTCTGGGAGGCTGAGCAGAGGGCACACCCGCACCTGTCGCGCATGGAAGACAGTCTCGGAATTGCCTATGCGGTTATCATGCTGATCCGTGCCGAATTCGATGGCCCCTTCTGTGCGCCGCCAATTCTGATCGCCAATCGCTACCGCGATGCTCTGAAGCCGCCAGCTTGGCTGACGATCGGGGGGGCTGCGAGTTATTGGCAGTTCGGTTCTTCTTGCAGGTGGGTGCGGGACATCTTCGGCGAGAAACCCGCGAACGATCCAATTGAAAATCGCGCGATCCATTGGACGCCGCGGGCCTGTGATCCGAATGCCGGCCGCATTCCTTACGATGAATTTCTACACGACCCGACCGATTACGTTCATCCAGTGTGTACGATCACTGAGGAGAACGGCAAGACCGTATTCCATGATCCCGAATGGATACGTGGGCATGAGCCGAATCATATCGGCGGCACGATGCGCCCGTCCCAGTGGGTGACTCGAGTGAGTCTTTATTATATCGAATTTGAAGAATATTTTGGTGGATTCAATTTTGGTGGAGGCAATGCGCAGCTCGATTTTCGCGATATGATATTTGATTGGTCCTGTGGTTGATGAATTATTCTGTGACCTCGGCGAATCGAAGATCGCCGTTCCAGCGACATCTCATAACGATCCGGCTCGGTACGACATCCCTATCTGGATCCGGTCCAGCAAATCCTATCAAGTCGCGGAGCGGCGAATTTCTCCTGCTGACTTGTCCCAATGGGACATTTAGCGGCCGGCACGGTGCCCTCGAACCCGGAGACCCGATGCTGGACACCTTCTTCGCCCGCAGCGCCGCCGCGGTGGCCTCCGACCTGATCGGCGCCCGCCTGTTCGTCGGCGCGGCCGGCGGGATCATCGTCGAGACCGAGGCCTACGACAGCACCGATCCGGCCTCCCACAGCTTCCGCGGCCCCACCCGGCGCAACGCCAGCATGTTCGGGCCGCCGGCCCATGCCTACGTGTATCGCTCCTACGGGATGCACTGGTGCCTGAACCTCGTCTGCGAGCCCGGCAGCGCCGTGCTGCTCCGGGCCCTCGCGCCCACCGAGGGGCTTCCCGCCATGCGGGCGCGCCGCGGCGTGGAGGAGCCGCGCCTGCTCTGCGCCGGGCCGGGCCGCCTCTGCCAGGCCCTCGGCGTCACCGACGCGCTGGACGGCGCGCCCCTCGCGGGGGCGCCGTTCCGGTTCGAGCCCCGCGCCGCGGGCGATCCCGGGGCCGTCGAGGTGGTCAGCGACCGGCGCATCGGCATCACCCGCGGCGCCGAGACACCCTGGCGGTTCCTGCTCGCCGGCTCCCGCTTCGTCAGCCGGCCGGTGCGGCGGGCCGAACCGGAGGCCGGGACCGCCTGAGGATCGCAGCGGCCGGAGCGGGATGTCCGGTCGCGGATCCGGGACGAGCCCGCGCGACCGGGCCGACGCTTCCGCAGGGGGGCGTCCGTCGGGTAGGACGGGGCCGAGGCGCGGGCGATCCGCCGGGCCTGGGCGCGCGCGGGGAGGGGCCATGGCGGCCAAGGATGAAGCGACGTGGCGGGTCGGCGTCCTGTTCTCCCGCAGCGGGGTGAGCGGCATCACCGAGACCGAGCACTTCCTCGGCACCGCACTCGCGATCGAGGAGATCAACCAGGCCGGCGGCGTGCTGGGCCGCCCGATCGAGCCGGTCTGCTACGACCCCGCCGGCGAGACCGACGCCTACCGCACCCTGGCCCGGCGAATGCTTGCCGAGGACGGGGTCGAGGTGGTGTTCGGCTGCTCGCTCTCGGCGAGCCGGAAGTCGGTGCTGTCCACCATGGAGCGGCACAACGGCCTGCTCTGGTACCCGTCGATCTACGAGGGCTTCGAGTACTCGGAGAACATCATCTACACCGGTGCGACCCTCAACCAGAACGTCTTCGCCCTGGCCGACTACCTCCTGCAGGAGCAGGGGCGGCGGATCTTCCTGATCGGGTCCGACTACATCTACCCGCGGGAATCGAACCGGGTCATGCGCGACCTGATCGAGGCGAAGGGCGGGACCATCGTGGGCGAGCTGTACGCGGCCCTCGACGCGGACGACGCGGCCCATGCCGCCATGATCGCGGCGATCCGCGACGCCGCGCCGGACGCGGTCTTCTCCACCGTGGTGGGGCGCGGGGCCGAGCGGCTCTACCGCGCCTACGCGGAATCCGGCATCGACCGCGCCCGCTGCCCGATCGCCAGCCTGACCCTGGCGGAGGGCCAGATCCACGCGATCGGTCCCGAGCACTGCACCGGCCACGTCCTGGCGGCCCCGTATTTCGGGTCCCTTGCGAGCGAGGAGAACCGGCGCTTCGTCGCCGCCTTCCAGACCCGGTTCGGGCCCGAGCGCCCCACCAGCATGTGGTCGGAGACCGCCTACGCGCAGGTCCATCTCTTCGCCCGGGCGCTCACGGAGGCCGGCACCCTCGACGCCGAGCGCCTCGGCGCGGCGGCCCTGCGCCAGCGCCTCGCGGCGCCGGAGGGCGACCTCGCCTTCGACGGCGAGACGCGGCACATCTGGCTCACGCCGGGCATCGGCGTCGCCCGGGCCGACGGGCAGTTCGACGTGGTCTGGCGGGCGCGCCGGCCCGTGCGGCCCGATCCCTACCTCGCGTGGTCCCGGTTCGAGACGAACTGGCTGGAGGAGGGTCTCGCCGCGTGACCGCCCCCGCCCGCAAGATCCTGGACGACCTGCGGCGCGCCCGCGCCCTCGTCATCCACCCCAAGGACGAGGAGGGCGCCGCGCTGCTGGAGCAGCTCCGTCGCCTCGGCTGCGCGGTCTCCCTGGCGTGGCCGCCGCCCGCCGCCCTGCCCGCCGACATCGACACGCTGTTCATCCAGCTCGACGACGCTCAGGTGATGCACCTGCTGCCGTCGATCGAGGCGCTGGAGCCGGCGGTCATCGCCATCGTGGCCTACGAGAGCCCGACCTCCCTGAAGGCGATCGCCGACGTCAACGCCCACGGCGTGCTCAACAAGCCGCTCCACCCGCGGGGCGTGCTCACCCAGTTCGCCCTGGCCCGCTACCGGCGCGGCTACGAGGGCCGGCTCACCAGCAAGATCAACCGGCTGGAGGAGACCATGAAGGGCCGCCGCACCGTCGAGAAGGCGGTCCGGCTGCTCGTGGACCTGAACCGGATCGACGAGGACGCCGCCTACAAGATGCTCCGGGACCGGGCCACCGCCGCCCGCGTGCCGATGGCCAGCGTGGCCGAGAGCGTGGTCTCGGCCCACGAGGCGATGAGCGGTCTCGGCCTGCGCATCGCGTTGGCGGAAAAGACCTGATCGCAGCAGCCTGCCGCATTTATGGTCTTGCGGTCCGGTTCGGGGCGCGTATCGTAGTCTTACCGGGCAAGGTTGCCCCGCAGCAAGATTGCTGCATGACATCTCGGCTTTGAAGCCTCTGGTTCGCGGATGATCTTGTCCGCGCCCAGGGGCTTTTTGCGTTTTGGAGCTTTCATGATCCAAGCGAACGGTCCTGCGCGCCCGCCGATACGGGTGTCGTGCATCCAGTTCGCGCCGGACTTCGGCGCGGTCGACGCGAATCTGGCGCGGGCCTCCGATCTCGTCCGCGCGGCCGCCGCCGCGGGCAGCCGGCTGATCGTGCTGCCGGAACTCGCCAGCACCGGCTACGTGTTCGAATCCGCCGCGGAGGCCGCCGCCCTGGCCGAGCCGGTGCCGGAGGGCCCGACCACCCGGGCCTGGGCGGCGCTGGCCGCGGAACTCGGCGTGCACATCGTGGCGGGGATCGCCGAATCCGCCGGCGACGTCCTCTACAACGCCGCCGTGATCGTCGGGCCGGAGGGCTATATCGGCACCTACCGCAAGGCGCATCTCTGGGACCAGGAGAACGTGTTCTTCGCCAGGGGCGACCTCGGCTTCCCGGTCTTCGACACGGCGCTGGGCAAGGTCGGCGTCGCCATCTGCTACGACGGCTGGTTCCCCGAGACCTTCCGGCAGCTGGCGCTCGGGGGCGCCGAGATCGTCTGCATCCCGACCAACTGGGTGCCGATGCCCGACCAGCCCGCGGGCGAGGCCGCCATGGCCAACACCCTGCACCGGGCCGCCGCCCATGTGAACGGCCTCTTCATCGCCTGCGCCGACCGGGTCGGCACCGAGCGCGGCCAGCCCTTCGAGGGGCAGAGCCTGATCGTCGGCCCCAAGGGCTGGCCGCTCGCCGGCCCGGCGAGCCGCGACCGGACCGAGACCCTCTCGGCGCTGGTCGATCTCGACGCGGCCGGCCGCAAGGACCTGAACCGGTTCAATTCGCTCCTGCGCGACCGCCGCACCGACATCTACGGCTGAGCCGAGATCCGTAACCCTTCCCGTCCGTCCCAAGGAGTTCGTTCATGGTGAAATGGTCCCTCGCCGGCGCCGCGGCGCTCGCCCTCGCCGCCACGGCCGCGCAGGCCGCCGACGGCAAGCCGATCGTCATCGGCATCCCGATCGGCCTGTCGGGCGCCAACAGCGTCGTCGCCCCCTCGGTGGTGCAGTCGGCCGAACTCGCCGTGGAGGAGATCAACGCCAAGGGCGGCGTGCTCGGCCGCAAGCTCGTCCTCGAGGTCGCCGACGACGCCTCCGGGGCGGCGGGCGCCCAGAAGGCCTTCGACAGCCTGATCTACCAGAAGAAGGTCGACGTCCTGATCTCCATGGAGACGAGCGCGGCGCGCAATGCCGGCCTGCCCGCCGTCACCAAGGGGAAGGTGCCGTACATCTACACCTCGTTCTACGAGGGCCATTCCTGCAACAAGAACATGTTCGTGGACGCCTGGGTGCCGGAGCAGCAGGTTCCGCCGGTGGTGGACGCCTTCAAGGCGCAGGGTGCCAAGACCTACTTCCTGATCGGCAGCGACTACGCCTTCGGCCGCGGCATGCTGGGCTTCGCCAAGAGCTACGTCGAGAAGACCGGCGGCAAGGTTCTCGGCGAGGAATACCTGCCGATGGACGGCAGCGACTGGACCGCGATCATCTCCAAGCTGAAGGAGGCCAAGCCCGACGCGCTGATCACCTCGACGGCGGGCGGCGCGCCGAACGTGACGCTGACGAAGCAGCTGCGCGGCGCCGGCGTGACGCTGCCCTTCGCCAACCTCGCGCTGGACGAGGGCACCGCCAAGAGCATGGGCGCGGACGCCGAGGGCGTCTACCTCTCGGCCTCCTACGTCACCGGGATCGACAGCGCGGAGAACAAGGCGTTCCTGGCGGCGATGCAGAAGAAGTTCGGCGCCGAGCTGCGCACCCCGAACGACCTCTCGGTGCCGGAATACGAGGCGATCTACCTCTACAAGGCCGCGGTCGAGAAGGCGGGCGGGACCGAGACCCCCAAGGTGCTGGAGGCGCTGCCGACGGTAAGCTTCACCGGGCCGCGGGGCACGATCACCATGAGCAAGCAGCACCACGCGCCGCTGACCATGTATCTCGGCCAGATCCAGAAGGACGGCACCGTGAAGGTCGCCGGCACCTTCAAGGACGTCGATCCCGGCGAGCAGTGCCCGAAGCTGCAATGAGGGGCGGGGCGCGACGCCTCCCTCTCCCGCCCGGCGACGATGGCCGCCCGTCTGAGGCGGACACCGACGCCGCTGAACGAGCGCGACGCGCCCCCTCTCCCGTGCGGGAGAGGGGTGGGATGAGGGATCGGAGGTTTCGGGATCGCGCGCCCCATCGCCGCGCGGTCAAGGTCGAGACTCTCTCGGAGAGGCCGCATCCCTCACCCTGTCCCTCTCCCGCACGGGAGAGGGGACCCGCGCCCGATCCTGAATCCGCGTTGCCAAAGCAGATGCGTGGATCGGCAGGCCCGCACAGGGGCGCTCATTGCGCCGGGCCTCTGCCGCTTTCGCCTCGTGATGACGGTCCTTCAACCGGAACTCCCCGATGCTGCTCACCCTCGACACCCTGACCACCGCGGCGATCCTGTTCATCGTCTCGATCGGCCTCCTGGCGATCTTCGGCGTGCTCAAGATCATCAACTTCGCCCACGGGGCGTGGCTGACGGTCGGCGCCTATTGCGCGGTGGTGACCGCCAAGCTCGGGCTCAATCCCTGGCTGGCGCTGCCGCTGGCCTTCGCGGTCGGCGCGGCGCTCGGCGGTCTCGCCGAGCACTTCATCATCCGCCCGCTCTACCGGCGGCCGCTCGACGCGATCCTGGCCACCTGGGGGCTCGGCATCGTGGTCGGGCAGCTCATCACCCTGGCCTTCGGCCGGGACGTCCAGCTCACCCCGAACCTGCTGGCGGGCACCGTCGAGATCCTCGGCGTCGACTATTCCGCCTACCGCCTCGTGGCTCTGGGCATCGCGCTGGCGATCGGCACCCTGTTCGCGCTGACCATCGAGCGGACCCGGCTCGGGCTCTCGGCCCGGGCGGTGATCATGAACGAGACCCTGGCGCGCAGCCTCGGCATCGACACGGGGCGCGTGCGCCTCGTCGTGTTCATGATCGGCGCGGGGTTCGCGGCGCTCGCCGGCGTCCTGCTGACGCCGCTCACCAGCGTCGATCCGAACATGGGCGTCGCCTGGCTGATCGGCGCCTTCATGCTGGTGATGGTCGCCGACGCCTCGTACCTGGCGCTCGCGGCGGCCTGCCTCGTCTTCGGGGCCGCGCAGGTCCTGATCAGCACCTTCGTGAGCCCGATCCTCGGCAGCATCGCCATCGCGGTGCTCGCCGCCCTCGTGCTGCGGATCAGCCCGAAAGGTTTCTCCCGTGCTTGAGACCCTGCCCGTCACCGAGCGCGCCGCCGCGGCCCCCCGCCGGCGGCGCCTGTCCCGCGCGGCGCCCGTCGTGGTCGCAATCCTGGCGGCGCTCGCCCTCTGGATCGCGCCGCTCGTCCTCGACACCTTCGCGGTCAACGTCCTGACCCGGTCGATGATCTACGCGGTGCTGGCCGTCACGGTGGACCTGCTCTGGGGCTTCGCGGGGATCCTGACCTTCGGGCAGGCGGCCTTCTTCGGCGTCGGCGCCTACGCCACCGCGATGATCCTCACCGCCTACGGGGCGACGCCCCTGGGGATCGCCGCGGCGGTCGCGGCGGCGCTCGTCGCGCCGGCCCTGCTCGGCCTCGCGGTCGGCTGGCTGTCCTTCTACCACCGCTCGACCCCGCTCTACGCCTCGGTGATCTCGCTGGTCGTCCCGATCGTCGTGGTGCAGCTGATCTACGCGGGCGGCGAATGGACCGGCTCCAGCAGCGGCCTCGTCGGATTCGACGTGCTGCCCTTCGAGAGCGAGGGCTATTTCCGCCTCGCGGCCCTGTTCCTGATCGTCGTCACCCTGGCGGCCTGGATCCTGGTCCGGGCCGATGCGGGCCGCGCCCTCGTGGCGCTGCGGGACAACGAAGCGCGCTGCGCCTATCTCGGCCTCAACCCGCGGCGCCTGCAGATCCGGCTGACCGCGGCTCTGGCCGCCGTCGCGGGGATCGCGGGCTTCCTGTTCGCCAACGCCTCGGGCGTGGTCGCGCCCGAGAATGCCGGCTTCCTGTTCGGCACCGAGCTGGTGATCTGGGTGGCGCTCGGCGGCCGCGGCACGCTGCTCGGCCCGGTGCTCGGCACCATCGCCATCGACTACCTCGCGGCGAACCTGTCCGGCGACCTGCCGTTCCTCTGGCAGCTCCTCCTGGGCACGGCCTTCGTGGCCATCATCATCCTGCTGCCGGGCGGCCTCGCCGACCTCGTCGGCCGCCTCTGGCGGGCGCTGCCGGCGGGCCGGCGGGAACCCGCGCCGCCGCGCCTCGTCGCGCGGGCGGCCGATCCGGATGCGGCCGCCTCCGCGACCCCCATCCTCACGGTCGAGAACCTCGCCAAGGCCTACGGTGCCCTGACGGTGCTGGAGGGCATCGACCTGGAGATCCGGGCGGGCGAACTCGTCAGCCTCGTCGGGCCCAACGGCGCCGGCAAGACCACGCTGATGCGCTGCCTCAGCGACGGCACCGAGCCCTTCACGGGGGCGATCGCCATCGGCGGCACCCCGATCACCGGGCTGACGCCGAACCGCATCGTCGGCCTCGGGGTCGGGCGCAAGTTCCAGGTGGCGAGCGTGTTCGAGAGCCTGTCGGTGGCCGATTGCCTCCGGCTCGCCCGGGCATCCCATGACGGCCTGAGCCCGGTCGGGCAGGCGGAGACGCTGGGCCTGCCGCAGGCGGCCCTCGACGTCCTGCGCATGACCGGCCTCGACCGCCTGCTGACCCGGCCGACCCGCCTCCTGTCCCACGGCCAGAAGCAGGCGCTCGAACTCGCCATGGTGGTGGCGCTGGAGCCGCGGCTGATCCTGCTGGACGAGCCCACCGCCGGCCTGACCAAGGCCGAGCGCACCACCATCGGGACCGTGCTCAAGGCGCTCACCGCCGGCACCGCCGGGGGAAGGATCGCCGCCGTGCTGGTCGAGCACGACCTCGACTTCGTGCGCGAGATCTCGTCGCGGATCGTGGTGCTGCACCAGGGCCGCCTCGTCCTCGACGGCACGGTGGAGGACGTCGTCGGCTCCGAGCTGGTCCGGACCATCTATTCGGGAGGTGCCCATGGCTGAGGCAGCGGGTGAGGCAGCGGCTGAGGCAGTGCGGCGGAGCGAGCCGGCGGGCGCCGCCCTCGCCCTGGAGGGGGTGTCGAGCGGCTACGGAGCGGTCTCGATCGTGAAGGGCGTGTCCCTGTCGGTGGCGCCGGGGGAGATCGTGGCGCTGCTGGGGCAGAACGGCATGGGCAAGACCACGCTGCTCAAGACCATCCTGGGCATGGTCGCCCTGCGGGGCGGCGCGATCACCGTCGGGGGACAGGCGCTCGCCGGCTTGTCGCCCGCC
>NZ_BACT01001078.1:0-2168 GCF_000333255.1 Methylobacterium sp. B1
GCCGCCCCGGTCCGGCACGCCGCTGGCAAGCCGCGCCGAATCCGAGCATCGCCTGGATGCTCGATCCGAGCCGGGCGCTGGGCTCCGGTTCCGCGACGGCCTTCGGCGAGCCCCCGCCGACCGCCACCTTCCAGATCGCCCGTGCCGAGCCGTCTCCGGCGGTCCGCGAGATCGCCCGGCAGGTTGCCCGGGCCGAGCAGTCCAAGGCCGCGCAGACGGCCGAGCAGGCCCAGATCCGGATGGCCCAGAGCCGGATCGCCCAGGCCAAGATGGGCGAGACGACCGCGGAGGCGCCGGCCGCCCCGGTCCGGATCGCCGCGGCCGAGCCCACGCCCGCCGCCCTCGCGCCCGCCTCCGTCCTCGTGCCGCTGCCGGTGTCGCGTCCGCCCGAGCTGCGGCGTGCGCCCGCGGTCCCGGCCACGCGGGTGGCGACCCGCGCCCTGCCCCGGACCCGCGACGTGTTCCGCGCCGCGATGGCCGAGGAGCCGTCCTTCTTCGAGAAGCTGTTCGGCGTCGGTTCCGCGGCCCCGTCACAGGACAGCCGCCAGGAGCCCCGTCAGGCGCTGGCCTATGCCAGCCCGGACGCCCTGCCGCAGGAGGCGCCGCGCACCCGGATCAGCCCGGAGCCCGATTCGGTGGCCGGCACGGCCGTCTACGACATCACCGCCCGCACGGTGACGCTGCCCTCCGGCGAGGTGCTGGAGGCCCATTCCGGACTCGGCGAGGCCATGGACAACCCGCGCTACGTCCACCTGCGCATGCGCGGCTCGACGCCTCCCGGCACCTACACGCTGACCGAGCGCGAGCGCCTGTTCCACGGGGTCCGGGCGATCCGCCTCAACCCGGTGGGCGGCAGCGCCGCGATCCACGGCCGCGACGGCCTGCTGGCCCACACCTACATGCTGCGGCAGCCCGGCGCCTCGAACGGCTGCGTCTCCTTCCGCGACTACAACCGCTTCCTGCAGGCCTTCCTGCGGGGCGAGGTCCGGCGCCTCGTAGTGGTGGCCGGCAGCGAGGCCGGCGGCATCCTCAACCGGATCGGCCTGGCCGGGCGCCGCGGCAGCCGGGGCTGAAGCGCGACAGGGTTGACGACCGCCTGAGCCGAAAGTTCGAGACTTCTTCGGCGCGGCGCGGCTTTACGCGCCCGCCCCAGCTGCCTTAACGGGGCTCAGACGCCAGCCCTGACAAGAGGCACCCGATGAAACTGCCCCGCCGCTTCTTCCAGCCCCTCGCCACCGGCGCGCCGGCCCCGTTCCGCGAGCTGCCCGTGCGGCTGGAGCGGATGATCCACTTCGTGCCGCCCCACAACGACAAGGTCCGCGCCCGGGTGCCGGAGCTCGCCGGCACGGTCGACGTGGTGCTGGGCAACCTGGAGGACGCGGTCCCGGCCGACCAGAAGGAGGCGGCCCGCAAGGGCTTCGTGGCGATGGCCCAGGCCACCGACTTCGCCGCCACCGGCACCGGCCTCTGGACCCGGATCAACGCCCTCAACTCGCCCTGGATTCTCGACGACCTGTTCACGATCGTGGCCGAGGTCGGGGACAAGCTCGACGTGGTGATGGTGCCCAAGGTCGAGGGGCCGTGGGACATCCACTACATCGACCAGCTCCTCGCCCAGCTCGAGGCGCGCCACGGCGTGACGAAGCCGATCCTGGTCCACGCGATCCTGGAGACCGCCGAGGGCGTCGCCAACGTCGACGCCATCGCGTCCGCCTCGCCGCGGATGCACGGGATGAGCCTCGGGCCGGCGGATCTCGCGGCGTCCCGCGGCATGAAGACCACCCGGGTCGGCGGCGGCCACCCGGATTACCGGGTGATCGCGGACCCGGCGGGCGACGCGCCCCGGGCCAGCGCCCAGCAGGACCTCTGGCACTACACCATCGCCAAGATGGTCGATGCCTGCATGGCCAACGGCATCAAGGCCTTCTACGGCCCGTTCGGCGACTTCTCCGACGGCGCGGCCTGCGAGGCGCAGTTCCGCAACGCCTTCCTGATGGGCTGCGCGGGCGCCTGGACGCTGCATCCGAGCCAGGTGGCGATCGCCAAGCGGGTCTTCGCGCCGGACCCGGGCGAGGTGGCCTTCGCGGCCCGGATCGTCCAGGCCATGCCGGACGGCACCGGCGCCGTGATGCTCGACGGCAAGATGCAGGACGACCCCCCCTGGAAGC
>NZ_BACT01001077.1:0-1559 GCF_000333255.1 Methylobacterium sp. B1
ACGTGCCGGGGGATCACGTGAAAGAACAGACGCTGGGCCTCGCGCGGCTTGTTGTACATGAACAGGGCGAGCGATTCCGGCGTGCCGTACTTGAGCCACTCGTCGATGGTCAGGCCGTTGCCCTTCGACTTCGAGATCTTCTGGCCCTTCTCGTCGAGGAACAGCTCGTAGTTGAAGCCCTCCGGCGGCTCGCCGCCGAGCGCCCGGGCGATCTTGGCGGAGAGCTTGACCGAATCGATCAGGTCCTTGCCGGCCATCTCGTAATCGACGCCCAGCGCCACCCAGCGCATCGCCCAGTCGGGCTTCCATTGCAGCTTGGCGTGGCCGCCGGTCACCGGGGTCTCGTAGCGCTCGCCCGTGGCGGGATCGCGCCACGCGATGGTGCCGCTGCCGGCGTTCACCGCGTCGATCGGCACCTGCATCACGTGGCCGGTGACCGGGTGGAGCGGCAGGAACGGGGAGTAGCTCGCCGAGCGCTCGGCCCGCAGGGACGGCAGCATGATCTCCATGACGGCGTCGTAGCGCTCCAGCACCCGCAGCAGCGTCGCGTCGAACACGCCCGAGCGGTAGCATTCGGTCGCCGATCGGAACTCGTAGGCGAACCCGAAGGCGTCGAGGAAGCGGCGCAGCTCGGCGTTGTTGTGCGCCCCGAAGCTGTCATGGGTGCCGAACGGGTCCGGCACGCGGGTGAGCGGCTGGTTGAGATGGCCGGCCAGCATCTCGCGGTTCGGCACGTTGTCCGGAACCTTGCGCAGCCCGTCCATGTCGTCCGAGAAGGCGATCAGCCGGGTCGGCACCGCGTCGCGGGTGAGCACCCGGAAGGCGTGGCGCACCATGGAGGTGCGGGCGACCTCCCCGAAGGTGCCGATATGCGGCAGGCCCGAGGGGCCGTAGCCGGTCTCGAACAGCACCTCCGTCTTGCCGGATTTCTCCAGCCGCGCCACGAGCTTGCGCGCCTCCTCGAAGGGCCAGGCGGCGGCGTTGGCGGCGGCCTCGATGATGTCGGGGTCGAGGGTCAGGGCTGGGGGGGCGGCTTGCATGTCTTCGGGGATGAACGCGAATTGGGAGCGCGCACCCTAGAGCGGTTCGCATCGGAGCGGAACGCCTGACGGTGCAATGCGGGGTTCCATCGCGCGCCCGCGCTCGTGGCCTGAGCTCGTGGCCTGAGACTGCGGCGCCCGGCTCCGCCGCCCCGTCCGGCATGAGCCGGTCGACGGCGGCATCATCGCCCAGGAAGGAAGTCCGTCAGAACGGGCTCACCGGGAAGAACCGCAGGTACAATTCGGTGTACTTGCCGTCGTCCCAGACCCGCTGGAGCGCGTCGTCCAGGGCCCGGGAGAGGGCGGCGTCCTCCGGGCGGGTGATCAGGCCGATCCCCTCCCCGAAATAGCGGTTCTCCAGATAGTCGCCGCCGATGAGCGCGCAGCACGTCTCCGCGTCCTGGCCGCCGACATAGAGGGCGAGGTTCAGGCCGTCGGCGAACAGGTAGTCGATCTCGCCGCGCTTGAGTGCGCCCTCGGCCGCCGCCAGGTCGGTGAAGTCCTTGGCCACGGCCTTCG
>NZ_BACT01001076.1:0-8533 GCF_000333255.1 Methylobacterium sp. B1
CCATCAGCGGGTGCGCCGAGGCCCCCTGCGGCTCCAGGGCCGAGACCTCGTGGACCATGCACGTATAGCCCAGCTGCCGCGCACAGCTCTCGCAGGCGGTCGCCTCGAAGGTGACCGGCTGGTCGCAGGCCTGGCACTGGAAGATCTTCATCGCGCGGTCCCGGGCCGGCACCCGGCCCACCTGCCGGTCAAAGCGGGGCCAGGCGGCAAAGTTCCGGCCAGAGGTTCGGAGGCCTGGGCGCCGCCGCACGGAAATTGCTTGTGTCTCGGTTCGTGTCGCATAACCGCGCGGTGGGGGGCGATGGTCGACCCGCCGTGACGTCCGGAACCGGCGCCGAGGCCGGATTCGATCCTTCAGACGGAGCCATCGTGTCGATCAAAGCCGCCCTGCACCACGTCACGCATTACCGCTACGACCGGCCGATCAGCCTGGGCCCCCAGGTGATCCGCCTGCGCCCGGCCCCGCACGCGCGCACCAAGGTTCCGGCCTACGCGCTCACGGTGACGCCCGCCAACCACTTCCTGAACTGGCAGCAGGATCCGAGCGGCAACTGGCTCGCCCGCCTCGTCTTCCCGGAGAAGACCGACGAGCTGAAGATCGAGGTCGACCTCACCGCCGACCTGGCGGTGATCAACCCGTTCGACTTCTTCGTCGAGGATTACGCCCAGACCCACCCCTTCGCGTATGACCCGGACCTCGCCGAGGAGCTGGCCCCCTACCGCGCGCCGGTGGATGCGGATGGCCCCGAGATGGCGGCGCTGCTCGCCCGGCTCCCCGCGGAACCCAGCACCGTGCAGTTCCTGGTGGCGCTCAACGCCCAGATCGCCCGGGAGACCGCCTACGGCGTGCGCATGGAGCCCGGCGTCCAGACGCCCGCCGAGACCCTGCGCCTCAAGAGCGGCTCCTGCCGGGATTCGGCGTGGCTGCTCGTGCAGGTGCTGCGCCGGATCGGGTTCGCCGCCCGGTTCGTCTCCGGCTACCTGATCCAGCTCGTGCCCGACACCGTCGCGGTCGACGGCCCCACCGGCACCGCGTCGGACTTCACCGACCTGCATGCCTGGGCCGAGGTCTACCTGCCGGGCGCCGGCTGGATCGGCATGGACGCGACCTCGGGTCTGCTCACCGGCGAGGGCCATATCCCGCTCGCGGCGACGCCGCATTACCGCTCGGCCGCGCCGATCTCGGGGGCGGTCGAACCGGCCAAGACCGAGTTCGGCTTCGCAATGAGCATCACCCGCGTCGCCGAGACGCCGCGGATCACCAAGCCGTTCTCGGACGCGGTCTGGGCGTCCATGGACGCGCTCGGCGAGCGGATCGATGCCGACCTCGCCGCGCAGGACGTGCGCCTGACCATGGGCGGCGAGCCGACCTTCGTCTCGGTGGACGATTTCGAATCGCCCGAATGGAACATCGCCGCGGTCGGCCCGACCAAGCGGGGGCTCGCCGACACGCTGATCCGGCGCCTGCGCGACCGGTTCGGCCCGGGGGGGCTGCTGCATTACGGCCAGGGCAAGTGGTATCCCGGCGAGAGCCTGCCCCGCTGGGCCTTCGCCCTGTACTGGCGCAAGGACGGCCAGCCGATCTGGCGGAATCCGGACCTGATCGCCCCCGAGGCGGCCGCAGGGCAGGCGGGCGAAGCCACGATCGCGCAGGCCAAGGCCCTCTCCGACGCGCTGGCCCGCCGCCTCGGCCTCGCCGACTACGTCATCCCGGCCTTCGAGGACAGCGAGGTCTGGGAGAAGAAGGCCGCCGAACTGCCGGTCAACGTCACGCCCGCCGCGGCCCGGTCCGGCTCCGTGGAGTTCGACGCCCGGATCAGACGGGTCTACGAGCGGGGCTTGGCTGAGGCCGCGGGCTACGTCCTGCCGCTGGCGAGCCTGCCCACCGGCAGGGACGGCGATGCCGACCGGGTCTGGATCTCGGAAGCCTGGGACTTCCGGCGCGGCGCCGCCTTCCTGGTGCCGGGCGACTCGCCGGTGGGCTTCCGCCTGCCCCTGTCGTCCCTGCCCTACGTGCCGCCGGAGCACTATCCCTACTACCAGCCGCAGGACCCCCTGGAGTCGCGCCCGCCCCTCACCGACGGGCGTCCCGGCGCGACCACCGTCAACGGTTCAGGGATCACCGGCGTCGCGGTGCGCACGGCGCTCTCGATCGAGCCCCGCGACGGGGTGGTGCGGGTGTTCATGCCGCCGGTGCAGCGCGCCGACGAGTATCTCGAACTCGCCGGCCACCTGGAGGCGGCCGCCGCCGAGCTGAACCTGCCGATCCAGCTGGAAGGCTACGAGCCGCCCTACGACCCGCGGATCGGCGTGATCAAGGTCACCCCCGATCCGGGCGTGATCGAGGTGAACGTCCACCCGGCCGCCTCCTGGCGGGAGGCGGTCGCCATCACCACCGACTTGTACGCCGAGGCGAGGCAAACCCGGCTCGGCGCGGAAAAATTCATGACCGACGGGCGCCACACCGGCACCGGTGGCGGCAACCACGTGGTCATGGGCGGCGTCACGCCGGACGATTCGCCGTTCCTGCGCCGGCCCGACCTGCTCAAGAGCCTCGTGCTCTACTGGCAGCGCCACCCGGCGCTCTCGTACCTGTTCTCGGGCCTCTACATCGGCCCGACGAGCCAGGCCCCCCGCATGGACGAGGCGCGCCACGACGGGCTCTACGAACTGGAGATCGCGCTCGCCCAGATCCCCGCCCCCGACGCGCCCAACATCCCGCGCTGGCTCGTCGACCGGGTGTTCCGCAACATCCTCGTGGACGTCACCGGCAACACCCACCGGGCCGAGATCTGCATCGACAAGCTCTACTCGCCGGACGGGCCCACCGGGCGCCTCGGCCTGCTGGAGTTCCGGGCCTTCGAGATGCCGCCGGACGCCCGGATGAGCCTCGCGCAGCAGCTCCTGCTCCGCGCCCTCGTGGCCTGGCTGTGGCGGGAGCCGCAGACCGGCGGCTGTGTCCGCTGGGGCACGAACCTCCACGATCGGTTCATGCTGCCGCATTTCCTCTGGTCCGACTTCCTCTCGGTGCTGGAGGATCTCCGGGCGGCGGGGTACGCTTTCGATCCGGTTGCCTTCGAGGCGCAGGCCCTGTTCCGGTTCCCGGTCTTCGGCACGGTCGAGCAGGGCGGGGTCCGGATGGAGCTGCGCCAGGCGCTGGAGCCCTGGCACGTGATGGGCGAGGAAGGGACCAGCGGGGGCACCGTGCGCTTCGTCGACAGCTCGGTCGAGCGGCTGCAGGTCAAGGTCGAGGGCTTCGTGCCCGAGCGGCACGTCATCGCCTGCAACGGCCGCCGGCTGCCCATGACCGGCACCGGCCGCGGCGGCGAGGCCGTGGCGGGCCTGCGCTTCAAGGCGTGGCAGCCGGCCTCCTCGCTGCATCCGACGATCCCGGCCCACTCGCCGCTCACCTTCGACATCCTCGATGCCTGGAACGGGCGCTCGCTCGGCGGCTGCCGCTACCACGTCGCCCATCCGGGCGGCCGCAACTACGAAACCCATCCGGTGAACGCCTACGAAGCGGAGGGGCGCCGCCTCGCCCGGTTCCAGCCGCACGGCCATACCCCCGGCCGGATCGACATGCCCCGGCCGGAATCGAGCGCCGAGTTCCCCCTCACCCTCGACCTGCGGATGCCGGCCCCGCAATGATCCGCGATGTCCACACATCTGGGTCGGACACGGACGCGGACGACAGAGCGCGACGCGCCCCCTCTCCCGTGCGGGAGAGGGTTGGGGTGAGGGACGAGAGGCTTCAGGGGCGACGCGCCGGCAGGACGCGCCCCTTTCGGGCAGACCCGACCCCTCACCCTGTCCCTCTCCCGCATGGGAGAGGGGACCCGCGCTCCCTTCTGCGGCCGCGTCGCCGTCCACGCTGTGTGGATCCGCAAGCCGCAGTGACCGGGGGGCCGTGATGGAGGCGGCGCTCGCGGGCAGCCGCGGCCGGGCCGAGCGGCCGGAGGGCCCGCGGGAGCGCGTCGCCCGCTGGAGCGCGGGCTACCGCCCCGCCCCCGGCCGGCCGGACGAGTTCCTGGGCCCGGACGGCGCTCCGCGCGGGGCGTGGCCGCGCCTGCTCGACCGTCTCGGCGGCCTCACCGAGCCGGAGATCATGGCCCGCTTCGTCGCGGCGGAGCGGCACATCCGGGACGCGGGCATCTCGTTCCGCATCGCCGGCGACCAGCGGGAGCATCCCTGGCCGCTGGGCTGCCTGCCCCTGGTGATCGAGGGGTCCGAGTGGGCGGCCCTCAGCGCCGGGATCGTCCAGCGCGCGGAGCTGATGGAGGCGATCCTCGCCGACGTCTACGGGGATGGTAGGCTGGTCGCCGAGGGATTGCTGCCCGCCGCGATCGTGGCCGGCACGCCGGAATTCCTGCACCCGCTCCACGGCGTCACGCCCCCCGGCGGCCATTACCTCAAGCTCTACGCCGCCGATCTCGGCCGGGGCCCGGACGGGCGGTGGCAGGTGCTGGCCGACCGGACGCAGGCCCCCTCGGGCCTCGGCTGGGCGCTGGAGAACCGGATGGTCCTGGCCCGGACCTTCCCGGACTTCTTCCAGGACCTCCACGTCGAGCGCCTGCCGGCCTTCTTCCAGGCCTTTCGCGATGGCCTGGCGCTGGGGGCCGAGCGCGTCGACCCGCGGATCTGCCTGCTGACCTCCGGCCCCTACAGCAGCACCTATGTCGAGCAGGCGGCGCTGGCCCGCTATCTCGGCCTGATGCTGGTGGAGGGCGACGACCTCGTCATGCGGGACGGCCGCCTGCACGTGCGCACCGTCTCGGGCCTGAAGCGGGCCGACGCCCTGTGGCGGCGGATCGACTCCGACTTCCTCGATCCCCTGGAGCTGAATCCGGCTTCGCGGCTCGGCGTGCCCGGGATCCTCGAGGCCCTGCGCAACGGCTCCCTGGTGATGACCAACATGCCAGGCTCGGGCCTCGTCGAGTCGGCCGCGCTCGCCCCCTATCTCGACGGCATCGCCCGGCGCGTCCTCGGCGAGCCCCTGCGGCTCGGCCATCCGCGCACGTGGTGGTGCGGCGACCTGGAGGGCTTGGCGCACGCCCAGGCCAACCTCGACAGCCTGACCCTGCGCCCGGCCGCCACGCCCCAGCGCGGGGCGGGGCGCGACGCGATCCTCGCGGGCCCGGTCCTGGCGGCCGAGCGGGAGCGGGTCGTCGCCGCCCTGCGCGACCGGCCCTTCGACTACGTCGCCCAGGAGGCCGCGCCGCTCTCGACCATGCCGGGCTGGGAGCGCGGGCCGGACGGCCTCGTCCTGGTCCCCCGCCCCTTCGTGGTCCGCGTCTTCGCCACGCGGACGCCGCTCGGCTGGCAGGTCATGCCCGGCGGCTTCTGCCGGGTCTCCGAGCGCGAGGACGTCGACCCGATCGAGCTGCGGCTCGGCATCCGCTCCGCCGACGTCTGGGTGCTGTCCGAGAAGCCGGTCGCCGCGCCCCTGATCGGCACGCAGGCGGCCCCGCGGGTGCGGCGGGTCGGGGGCCATCTCCCCGCCCGGGCCGCCGACGGCCTGTTCTGGCTCGGACGCTACCTGGAGCGCGGCGAGGCGGTGATCCGGCTGGTGCTCGCCCATCTGCGCAGCGTCGGCGACGCCGTCGGGACCGACATCTCGGGCGCCCTCGACACGCCCGCGGCCCTGGCGCTCCGGGCCCTCCTGCACGAGTGGGGCGCCATCGGCGCGGCCGACCTGCCCACCGCCCGCCTCGCCCTGGAGGCGCTCGCCGGGCGCGATCGGCCGGGCTCGGCGCGGTCCCACATCCTCGCGGCCCGCCGCAACGCCGCCGCGCTCCGCGCCCGCCTGTCCGGCGAGGCGTGGCGGGTGCTGGCCGACCTGAACGAGTTTCTGTCCCTCAACACCGAGCGGGCCTTCACCGAGTCGCAGCTCGCCGGCCGCGCCGAGCGGGCCCTGAGCCAGCTCGCGGCGCTCGCCGGCCTCACCCACGAGAACATGAGCCGCGCCGAGGGCTGGCACTTCATCGAGCTCGGCCGGCGCATCGAGCGGGCGATCAACACCGGCGCCTTCGCGCTGGCCTTCGCCAACGACGAGGCGACGCCCGGCTGCCTCGGGGTGATGCTGTCGCTGTGCGATTCGCAGATCAGCTACGGGCGGCGCTACCTGCAGGGGGCGGCCCTCGATCCGGTCCGCGACATGGTGCTGCTCGACCCCTACAACCCGCGCTCGATCGCCTTCCAGGCCGAGGCGATCACCCGGCACCTCGCCGACCTGCCGGCGCTGGCCGCGGACGGCATCCCCGAGCCCCATTGCCGTCTCGCCACCCGGATCCTGGCGGAGCTGCGCAGCGGCGAGGCCGCGGATTTCGACGCCGTGCGCCTCACCGCGCTCGCGACCGACCTGGAGCGGCTGGCCGACGGCATCGCGGCCCGCTACTTCCCCACCGGGCCGAACGCGCTGCGCCCCGAGAAGCTGACGGGGCTGGCGTGATCTACACGCTGCGCCACCGCACCACCTACCGCTACGGGCGGCCGGTGCACTTCGCCCGCTGCACCCTGCGGCTCAAGCCGCAGGAGGGCGAGGGCCAGAGCGTGCTGGCGAGCGCCGTCACGATCGACCCGAGCCCGGCCCGCGCGGTGATGCGGCGCGACTATTTCGGGATCGAGGCCGTGGCGATCACCCTGGAGGCGCCGCACACCACCTTCAGCGTCGAGGCGCTCTCCACCGTGCGGGTCGAGCGCCCGGCCCCGCCGCCGCCGGAATCCGGCATGGCCTGGGAGCGGGTCCGCGACGCCGTGGTGGCCGGGCGCGACCTCGCCGGCCGGGCGCCGGTGCATTTCCTGTTCCCGAGCGGCCGGGTGCCGCTGCTGCCCGCGATCACCGACTATGCCCGGCCGAGCTTCTCCGCCGGCCGCAGCGCCTACGGGGCGGCCCACGACCTGATGCTGCGGATCGGCCGGGACTTCCGCTTCGATGCCAAGGCGACCACCGTCTCCACGCCGCTCGCCGAATCCTTCGCGCTCCGGGCCGGGGTCTGCCAGGATTTCGCCCACGTGATGATCGCGGCTCTGCGCGGCATGGGCCTGCCGGCGGCCTATATCAGCGGCTACCTGCGCACCGTGCCACCGCCGGGCCGCCCGCGCCTGCGCGGGGCGGATGCGAGCCATGCCTGGGTGGCGGTCTGGTGCGGGGACGGCTGGCTCGGCCTCGACCCGACCAACGGCGTGCCGGTGCAGGACGACCACATCGTGGTGGCCCGCGGCCGCGACTACGGCGACGTGGCCCCCGTGGACGGCATCGTCAGCGGCTCGGGCAAGCAGCGCCTCAAGGTCGAGGTCGACGTCATCCCCGATACCGAGACGCAGGATCTCGCTCTGGTGGGGTGAGGGATCCCGGAGCGGCCCGCCGGCTGGTGCCCGAAACGTCTACCCCCCTCAGGATGAGGCAGCGGGTCGGACAGGCCGGCGCCCAGACTCGTCCCTCACCACATCGTCTTGGCCGCCCGCTCCGGCCATTCCGCGTCGTAGCGCTGGCCGCCGACCGCGCCTGCGGTGAGCGCCGCGAGGATCGACCCGGGCGTCGGCAGGCTCGCCGGATCGACGCGGGCATCCGGATCCCACAGCTTGGCCCGGATGATCGCCCGGGCGCACTGGAAGTAGATCTCCGCGACCGTGATCACGATTGCGGTGCGCGGCGCGTGGCCGTCGACCCGGAACGTGGCGAGGAGATCCGGATCGGCCGAGATCACCGCCCGCCCGTTCACCCGGAGCGTCGTGCCCGAGCCCGGGATCAGGAACAGCAGCGCCACCCGCGGATCGCGCACGATGTTGCGGAGCGAGTCGATCCGGTTGTTGCCGCGCCGGTCGTGCAGGATCAGCGTGCGCGGATCGGCGACCCGCACGAAGCCCGGCTGGTCCCCGCGGGGGCTGCAATCGAGCCCTTCCGGGCCGCTCGTCGCCAGCACCGCGAAGGGCGAGGCCTCGATCAGCGCCGCGTAGTCCGGCGTGACCGAATCCGCCACCTTGGCGGTGGAGGCGGCCGCCGGGGGGGCGGTGTAGATCGCCTCCAGGGCGGCGAGGCTGTCGACGACCATCACGCCCTCCTGCGGTCCTTGCTCACGCGACCTTGGCCGTGCCGGCCACGAAGGCTTCGTGCTCGGCCACCAGCGCGCCCGAGAGGGCCGCCTCGATCAGGCTCCGGGTCTCCGCCACGCCGTAGAGGGCCACGAAGGAGCCGAAGCGGGGTCCGCGCGCCTCGCCGAACAGCACGTTGTAGAGGCTCGTGAACCACGCCTGCGACACGCCGGGCCGCCCGTCCGGGCTCTTGGCCTTGCCGGACGTGTCGGGGAAGTGGCGCCGCCCCACCTCGTAGACCGCCGCCTGCAGGGCCTCCGGATCGGTGGAGCCGGCATGGTCCCTGAGGGTCTCCGACAGATCCTCCAGGGCCGCCCGCTCCTCCGGGGTCGGCGCCCGGTAGGTCTTGGCCGGCCGCACGAAATCCGAGAAGTATTTCAGCGCCTGCTTGACCAGCCGGTCGAGGCCCGGATGGGTCTCCGGCCCGGTCTGCGGCGCGTAG
>NZ_BACT01001075.1:0-4702 GCF_000333255.1 Methylobacterium sp. B1
AGATCGACGCCTCGGGACGCCTCGGCCCCAGATGGTGTCATTGGCCGACCTGCTGGCGGCGCCGGTCTACGGCTCGTCCTGGCCGGCCCACATCCCCTTCCCCACCGCGCACCCGCTCTGGGCCGGGAACCTGCCGACCCGGGCCGACGCCATCGCCGCCATCCTCGGGCGCTACGACGCGGTGTTCGCGCTGGGCGGCAAGTCGCTGATCACCGTGCTCTACTCGGAGGTCTCGGCGGTGCCGCCGGGGGTGCAGGTCTTCCAGCTCTCGGCCGACGTGCGCGACCTCGGGCGCACCTATGCCACGAGCCTCTCGACCGTGGGCGACATCCGCGCCTCGCTGGACGCCCTGCTGCCGCTGCTCCGCCCCCGCCTCGCCGACCGGGCCGAGGCCTTCGCGCAGCTGCGCGCCCAGGCAGTGACCGCCCGGGCCGAGCGGCGGGCGACGCTTGCCGCCGCGGCGGATGCGGCCTTCGAGGATCCGGTGATCGCGCCCCTGGTGGCCGCCCGGGAGGTGGCCCGCGCGGTCGGGGCCGAGACCACCATCGTGGACGAGGCGCCCGCGACGCTCACGCACCTGCGCACCTTCCTCGACAGCCCGTCGGCCCATCAATACGCGGCGATGCGCGGCGGCGTGCTCGGCTGGGGCATGCCGGCCGCGGTGGGGTTTTCCTTGGGGCTCGACCGGGCGCCCGTGGTCTGCGTCGTGGGCGACGGGGCCGCCATGTACTCGCCCCAGGCCCTCTGGACCGCCGCGCACGAAAAACTGCCGGTCACCTTCGTGGTGATCAACAACGCCGAGTACAACATCCTCAAGACCTTCATGAAGGGCCAGGCGCACTACGCCTCGGTGCGGGCCAACCGCTTCATCGCCATGGACCTCACCGACCCGCGCATCGATTTTCCGGCCCTGGCCGCCTCGATGGGGGTCCCCGCGCAGCGCGTGACCCGGGCCGCCGACATCGCCCCGGCGATCGAGGCCGGGATCCGGTCGGGAGGGACCAACCTCGTGGAGGTGGTGGTGCGGGCGACGTGAGGGGCGGCCCCTCCGCCGGCCTCCGAGGGGCGCGGCCCTGAGGGCCGTCGCGGCGTTCGGACACAGAGGCTGCCGAGGAACACGGACGTCCGGCCCGGGCTGCCCTAGGGATCGGTTTGACCGGGCGGGATCTCAGCTATGTGGTACCTCTACGGTTTCGCGCTGCTGGCCGGCGTGGCCAACGCCGTCCAGGCCGGACAGAACGGGACGCTGTCGAAGGGGCTGGCCGAATCGCGGGTCGCCGGCCTCGTGGTCGCCACCGGGACCGCGAGTTGCATCCTCGCGGTGGGGCTCATCACCGGGAGGCTCGCCTGGCCGACGGCCGCGCAAGCCCTCGCGATGCCCTGGTGGGCGTGGTTCGGCGGGGTCCTGGGCGGAGGCATCATTCTGGCGCAGTTCGTCGTGGCCCGTCAGATCGGGGCCGCCCCGTTCCTGGGCCTCCTCGTCACGGCCGGGGTCGCCACATCGATCATGCTGGACAATTTCGGGTGGGTCGGCTTCGAGCGCCACCCCGCCAGTCTCTGGCGCATCCTCGGCGGCGTGCTGATGATCGCCGGCGTCGCCCTCGTCGCGCTGTTCTAGGAGCAAAACCGGGCCGGCCGATCACATCGACCGGCCGCCTCGTGGGCTTACCCCAGCCCCGGCACCGGTATCCCGAAGGCCGCCGCCAGCAGGACCATGTTGAGGGCGAGCACCACGGCCGCCCCCGCGACGGCCGCCGCCTGGGTGAGCGGCCCGTTGGCGAAGGGACCCATCACGCTCCGGCGGCGGGTGAACACCACCAGCGCCACCATCGGCACCGGCAGGGCCAGCGACAGCACCACCTGGGACAGGACCAGCGCCCGGGTCGGATCGACGCCGATCGCCACCACCACGAAGGCGGGCAGCATGGTCACGAGCCGGCGCACGAGGAGCGGGATGCGCCAGCCGGTGAAGCCCTGCATCACCAGCTGGCCGGCGAGCGTCCCCACCACCGAGGAGGAGATTCCGGAGGCGAGCAGCGACACCAGGAAGGCCGCCCCGGCCGCGGGGCCGAGCAGCGGCGTCAGGGTCCGGTAGGCCTCGCCGATCTCGGCGACCCCGCTGTGGCCGGCATGGAAGGCCGCCGCCGCCATGATCACCATCGCCATGTTGACGAGGCCCGCGAGCAGCAGCGCCACCACCACCTCGCGGTTGGAGTAGCGCACCAGCAGGCGCCGGTCGGCCTCGTTCCGCGGGCTGCCGCGCCCCTGGGTCAGGCCGGAATGCAGGAACAGGGCGTGCGGCATCACGGTGGCGCCGATGATCCCCACCGCGATGGTGAGCGCCTCCGCGTCCGGGATCCGCGGGGTGACGAGGCCCTTCGCGGCCTCGCCCCAGGCCACCGGGGCGATCAGCAGCTCGATCGCGTAGCAGAGGCCGATCGTGCCGACCATCGCCCCGATGGCGATCTCCAGGGGCCGGAAGCCCTCGTGCTCCAGGAGCAGGATCGCGTAGGTGACGATCGCGGTGATCGCCATCCCGGCCATCAGCGGCATGCCGGTGAGCAGCGACAGGCCGATGGCGCCGCCGAGGAACTCCGCGAGGTCGGTGGCCATCGCGGCGACCTCGCTGATGCCCCACAGGGTGAGGCGCACCGGCCGCGACGTCGCGTCCCGGCAATGCTCGG
This sequence comes from Methylobacterium sp. B1, assembly GCF_000333255.1. Lineage (NCBI taxonomy): Bacteria > Pseudomonadati > Pseudomonadota > Alphaproteobacteria > Hyphomicrobiales > Methylobacteriaceae > Methylobacterium > Methylobacterium sp. B1. The sequence goes on from NZ_BACT01001075.1 coordinate 2,685, forward strand.
CGAGGTTCTTGCCGGTCACGATGCCGAGCTTGGCCGACAGGGCCTGGAACAGCATCGCCGTGAAGTTGGCGAGCAGCACCACCCAGAGCAGCCCGTAGCCGTAGCGGGCGCCGGCCTGGATGTTGGTGGCGAAGTTGCCGGGGTCCATGTAGGCGATCGACGCCGTCACGGCCGGACCCGCGAACAGCAGGAACCGGCCCCGTCCACCCGCCCGCCCTTCGAGGACGTCGCGGATGGCGCTCTCCGTCCGCCGGCTCATCGCCCCGGGCGGGGCGCCCCCGGGGGCCGTCCCGGCGTTCGGCGCCACCATGCTCACCCTCTCCTCAAAGATATAGCTCGGGCTATATTCAGGGCTGCGGCCGCGGGATTCAAGGGGTTTTCCGCGTGCCGCGTGGGACTCCCCTCCGGCCGCCGGTTTTTGCTAGACAGGGGCGGGGCGGCGTGTGCGTCCCGAGAGGGAGAGCCGATGCAGGAACCGTCCGAGCCGGGCTCGCCCGAGACCGCGCTGGTCGATCCCGAGCGGCACGTGGAGAGCTTCCGGCAGGCCCGCGAGGCGCGGCGGTCCGAGCTGGTCGAGGATTACGTCGAGCTGATCGACGACCTGATCGGCGACGGCGGCGAGGCGCGCCAAGTGGACATCGCGGCCCGCCTCGGCGTGGCGCAGCCCACCGTCGCCAAGATGCTCAAGCGTCTGTGCGAGGACGGGTTCGTCCAGCAGCGGCCCTATCGCGGCGTGTTCCTGACCGAGGCCGGCCGCCGGCTCGCCGCCCAGGCGCGGGAGCGCCACCGGATCGTCGAACGCTTCCTGTGCGCGCTGGGGGTGAGCCCCGAGACCGCCCGGCGGGACGCGGAGGGGATCGAGCACCATGTCAGCGCCGAGACCCTGGCGGCGTTCCGCGCCTTCGCGGAACGTCACGGGGGGGCGTGAGGCGCCCGTCCGTCCGCCCTGCCCTCACACCGTCGGCGCAGGCACCTTCTGGCGCAGGCCCAGGATCACCGCCCGGAGCATCTCGGCGCCCGCCTCGCCGGCATCCGGCAGGATGCCGGTGCGGGAGGCGTAGATCCGCTCGTGCACGAAGGCGAGCTTGGCGATCACCGTCGGCGTCAGCTTGAACGGGTAGAGCGCCGGCTGGCCCATGCTGTGGGAGAGCGAATTGATCGCGTAGGTCAGCGGCAGCCACGCCGCGATCAGCCGGTCGAGATCCTGGGTGTTGTAGGGGTCGAAGTCGATCACGGTCGGTGCCGCCTGCCCGTGGCGCAGGCGCGGGCGCACGTGCAGCTCGAAGGTCGAGGCGGTCTCCACCGTGTCGACGATGTGCAGGTAATGCGCGAAGGTCTCGGCGAAGTCCTCCCAGGGATGCGCCGTGGCGTAGGCCGACACGTAGGCCTCGTCCCAGTCGGCGGGCGCGCCCCGCGCGTAATGGTTCTGCAGCGCCTGGACGTAGTTCAGGCGCTCGTCGCCGAACAGCGCCCGGAAGGCTCCCATGGTGGGGCTGTTCATCACCAGCAGGTACCAGAAGTAATGCCCGATCTCGTGCCGGAAATGCCCGAGCAGGGTGCGGTAATGCTCGCCGAACAGGATCCGGCGGCGCTCCCGCTCGACATCGTCGGCCTCGGCGATGTTCATGGTGATCAGGCCGTTGATGTGCCCCGTCAGCACCGGCATTCCGCCGGAGAAGCTCTCGGACGGATCGGCCAGGAAGTCGAAGGCCAGCCCGTCCGTGTACTGGGCGCGGGTGGCGAGCGGCAGGTCCAGGCGCAGCAGCGAATAGAACAGCCTGCGCTTGGCGGCCTCGATCTGGCGCCAGCGGGTGAGGTTCCAGGTCTGCGACAGGTCCGGCACCACGCGGTTGTGGCGGCAGGCGGTGCAGTAGATGTCGGGGCTGTCCTCCGGCACCAGCCAGTTGCAGGCCTCCGAAACGGCGTTGTTGCACAGGCGGTAGCGCCGTCCGGGATCCGCGTAGGCGTGGAAGACCTGTGCGCCGCCCATCACCGGGTGCGCCGAGGCCCCCTGCGCT
>NZ_BACT01001074.1:0-940 GCF_000333255.1 Methylobacterium sp. B1
CGGGGACTTGTCCGGGCCGATAACGGCGGGACGCCGCTCCTGAGCATGTATCAGGACAGCACCCTGCGTATCACCGTCAACGTCCCGCAGAACGACGCCATCGGCGTCAAGCCCGGTGTCCAGGCAGCGATCACCGTCCCGCAGATGCCGGGCCGCCGCTTCGATGGTTTCGTGGAGCGCAGCTCCGTTGCGCTGAACGCGGCGTCGCGTACGTTGACCACCCAGGTGGACGTGCCCAATCCCGACCGGACCCTGCGCGCCGGGCTCTATGCCTACGTCACCCTCAAGATCCCCCGGACCGAGCCCGGCGTAACGATCCCCGCCGAGGCGACGGTGTTCAACAGCAACGGCCTGCAGGTCGCGACCCTGGGCGACGATGACCGGGTGACATGGCGGACGATCCGCGTGCGGCGCGATCTCGGGCGCACGCTGGAGCTGGATTCCGGTCTCTCCGCGGACAGCCGCATCATCTACAGCCCGGCTCCGGACTTGCGCGACGGCCAGTCGGTCGAACCCGTGAAACCGCCGCAGTCGATGGAGCCGCTCCGATCGGCGCAACGCTGATCGGCCGGGAACAGCCCTCTGCAATCCGCGTCGGGCTCACCATCGGCCTCACCCTCGCGCCGAGCGACGGGACGAGCTGTGAGAAGCGCATCAAGAACGCCGAGGTCACCCGCAATCGCGGAAAAGGTCGAGGCGTGCGGCGCGTTGCGGTTCTTCGGGCCTGCGATGGATGAGCGCCCCCAGGTTCGCAGGATCCTGGAGCGCGATCTGCCCGATGTGCTCGCCGGGGAGATCTTCGAGGCCTGTGATCGGCCGGTCTACAGCCTCGGGGCGGATCGCATCTGCGCGTTCACGTCGGCACGCCTCGTCACCGCTTTTCACGNCGCACTGCGGCGGAACGGAATTGCAGGACGGCGGCCGGAGCCGGACGCGCGCC
>NZ_BACT01001073.1:0-925 GCF_000333255.1 Methylobacterium sp. B1
GCCCGGATTCACCAGCGACGGTCCCCCGTCCGGAGCCGTGGCTCTCATTCCTGTGCGCCCGCCGGACACGCGCCCGCCGTGACCGTCGCGGCGCAGAATGCGAGCGCGGCCCATCGCCTATGCTTTCTCCATTGCTTACCCATGTGACTCCCCCTTAACCGCGCGGCCTTGCCTGGCTCTGTCGCGTTCGTGTCCCGCAGGGGGCCTCCCGGTCAGTCCGTGTCCGGTCGGTCCGTGAAGGCCTCCACCGTGCGGCGCTCGCCGCGCATGAAGGCGTCGGCGGCGTGGATCAGCGGATTCAGGTCGACGTCGCTGGCGCCGGAGCGGACCAGGGCGGCGAAACGGTCGTAGAGGCCGCGGTACTCCGCCTCGGGCGGGAGCGGCTGGTCGCGGCCGTCGATCGTCAGGACGGCCCCGCCCTGCGAAAGCACCAGGGTACCGTCGTCGGTCTCGACCCGGATGTCCCAGGTCTGCGGCCCGGTCTGGCGCCAGTCGAACCGGGCCCGGATCGGGGTGCCGGCGGCATCGGCGAAATGCAGGTCGGCGGCGATCGGCGCCTGCCGGTTCTCCGGCACCGACAGGGTCGCGCCGGTCAGGTGGAACGGCGGCAGGATATGCGTGGCGATGGACAGGGCGTTGATCCCCGGATCGAACACGCCCATCCCGCCCGCGTCCCAGATCCAGTCCTGGCCCGGGTGCCAGTGCCGGACATCCTCCAGCCAAGCGATCTCCACCGACCGGATCCGGCGGCCCGACAGCCAGCGGCGCGCGGGCTCCACCCCCGGCGCGAAGCGCGAGTGCCAGCTCGCGAGCAGGCTCACGCCCCGGGTCCGGGCGGCCTCGACCAGGAGCCCCGACTCGGCCAGCGTCGCCCCGGGGGGCTTCTCGAGGAAGAGTGGCGGCCCGCCGCGATCCCCGCCAGGGC
>NZ_BACT01001072.1:0-1593 GCF_000333255.1 Methylobacterium sp. B1
AGGGGAACGCCGTCGATCCGCGCGGGCGCGTACAGCCTGAGGGCGGTCCCCACGCCGTGTGTTCGATCTTTGTAAGAAGTCCCGATCCTGATCTCCGCTGAAGGCGGGCCCCGGTGCGCCGCCGGCATGGTCGGTGAGCAGAAACGCCGTGCGGGCCAGGGAGAGCCTCGCGGTGGCGGCGCGCCCCTCCCGCAACCGGGCGATCAGGCCCCGTATGGACGCCGCCGCCATCAGATAGCCGGTGGCGTGGTCGAGCGCCTGGACGGGCAGCGGCACCGGCCGGTCGGCCTGTTTCCAGCGCTGTCCGGCCGCCGCGATGCCGGCCGACATCTGGACGAGGCTGTCGAAGCCGCGCCGGCCGGCCCAGGGCCCGGTCCAGCCATAGGCGCAGAGCGTGACGTCGATCAGGTTCGGATTGAGCGCCCGGCGATGCTTCTCCCCGTAGCCGAGCCGCTCCAGGGCATCCGGGCGGTATCCATGCACGAGGATGTCCGCCTCCGAGAGCAGCCCCTCGAACCGCTGTCGGTCGGCGGCCCGATGGAGGTCGAGCCGGGTGCAGACCTTGCCCAGGGTGACGTCGGGCGCCAGGGACGGCTCGTCCCAGCCGGGCGGGTCGATTCGCAGGACGTCGGCGCCCAGCCCGGCCAGGAAGCGCGTGGCCACAGGCCCCGCCAGGATGCGGGTCAGGTCGAGGACCCGGATCCCCGCGAGGGGACGGGCCGGGTCCGGGCGCCACCGTCCGGAGTCGTGGCCGGGCGCCTCCGTGACCGCCACGAGGGGCTCGGCCCGGACCGCCCGGCCCTGGTCCAGTCGCTGCCACGCCTCCAGGCTGCGCATCGCCGCGGCGCAGCCCCCCGCGCGCAGGATCGCCGATTCCAGGGTCTCGGCCGCCTCCCGGGCCACGGCGGCCGCAACCGCCTCCCGGTCGCCCGGACAGTCGAGCACCGAGAGGGCGGCGGCGCGATGGTGGGGCGCGTTGGTGTGCAGCCGGATCCAGCCGTCCGCCGCCCGGTAGTCGCCGGCGATCGGGTCCCAGGCGGCCGGCATCGTCCATCCGCGCGGCCGCACCGACGGGCCGAACCACGCCGAGGCGAGATGCCGGTCCACCGTCACGGCGGGCGCATCTCCGAACAGGCCCAGAAGTTCGGAGACGGCGAGGCCGGCGGCACCGATCGCCGCCGTCGCCAGCTCCGTGACGGGGAAGCAGGACGGCAGGCTCTCCGTGCCGGTGACCGTCAGCCGGTCTCCGGCATCGGGCGGCAGCGCCAGGGCTGCCAGCGCCTCCGCGAAGATCGACCGCAGGGCGTCCTCGTCGGCGTGTCGCTTGCGCATGGTCGCGGCCCTCACATGACCTGTGCAGGGTGGCGGCCGCCGACGGATGAATCAATCTTGTACCGCTGATGGGCAGGACGGACCGGCTCCCCGCTCCATCCGGACGGCGCCGTCCGGGCGCCGGCCCATACCGGCCCATGCCGGCCCATAGCGGCAGGGCCGGCCTTGCGGCCGGCCCTGATGGGCGTCGCGGCGCCGTCCGCGCGGGGGCGGCGCCCGGCCGGCCTCAGGCGAACATGTCGGGCTGGGTCTCGGCGATGT
>NZ_BACT01001071.1:0-1828 GCF_000333255.1 Methylobacterium sp. B1
GCCGGCGAGGAGACAGCTCGCAATAGTGGCTGCATTCCTGCAACTGGTTCTGCGGGTGCGTCTCCTGGAAGTAGCCCCGGCCGATCTCCGCCGAGGGGATCTGGGCCGCGATGGCCAGCACCGGCACGCGGGAGCGGTGCGCGTCGAACAGGCCGTTGATCAGGTGGAGGTTGCCCGGCCCGCAGGAGCCGGCGCAGACCGCGAGATTGCCGGTCAGGTGCGCCTCGGCGCCGGCCGCGAAGGCGGCGCTCTCCTCGTGGCGCGTGTGGATCCAGGCGATCGAGCCGTCCTGGCGCAGGGCCTCGGTCAGCCCATTGAGGCTGTCGCCGACGACGCCGTAGATGCGCTTCACGCCGGCCTGCGCCAGCGCCCGGACGAACAGATCGGCGACCTTCGTGCTCATGGTGTCTCGCTCAGCTGAGAGGCCCCGACGGATGGTCCCGGCGGGTTCAGGCGCCGGCCAGTCCGTGGCCGGTCATGGTCTTGGGATCGCACACCGCGTCGAAGCGCTCGGCCGGAACGCCCTCGGCCAGGGCGGCCTCGCGCAGCGTCGTACCCTCGTCGTTGGCGCGGTGGGCGATTTTGGAGGCGAGGTCATAGCCGATCACCGGCGACAGGGCCGTGACCAGCATCAGCGACTGGTTCACGGTCTCGTCGATCCGCTTCCGGTTGAGCTCCGTGCCCGCGACCGAGTAGGTCCGGAATTTCTCGCAGGCATCGCCCAGCACGCGGATCGCGTGCAGCGTGTTGTTGATGATGATCGGGCGCATCGCGTTCAACTCGAAATTGCCCTGCGCGCCCGCGAAGGCGACCGCGTTGTCCTCGCCGATCACCTGAATGCAGACCATCACCATGGCCTCGCACTGGGTCGGGTTGACCTTGCCGGGCATGATCGAGGAGCCCGGCTCGTTGGCGGGCAGCAGCAATTCGCCGAGACCGCAGCGCGGCCCCGAGGCGAGCCAGCGCATGTCGTTGGCGATCTTCATCAGCGCGACCGCGAGCCCGCGCACCGCCGCCATGGCGGCGACCATGGCGTCGAGGGAGCCTTGGGCGGCGAACTTGTTGGGCGCCGTGACGAACGGCTTGCCGGTCAGCGCGGCGATCTGGCCGGCGATCTCCGCGCTGAAGCCTTCCGGGGCGTTGAGGCCGGTGCCGACCGCGGTGCCGCCGGCCGCGAGCTTGTAGAGCCCGGCCCGCGACGCCGCGACTAGGGCCAGCGCGTCGCGCATCTGCTCCACGTAGCCCGACCATTCCTGGCCGACCGTCAACGGCGTCGCATCCTGAAGATGAGTCCGGCCGGTCTTGACCACATCCATCCAGGCCTGCGCCTTCGCGTCGATCGCGTCGGCAAGGGCGTGCGCCTGCGGGAGGAGCACCTCGTCGAGTTCCAGCACCGTCGCGATGTGCATCGCGGTCGGGAAGGTGTCGTTCGACGACTGGCCCATGTTGACGTGGTCGTTCGGGTGGACCGGGCTCTTGGAGCCGAGTTCACCGCCGAGGAGCTGGATCGCGCGGTTCGACAGCACCTCGTTGACGTTCATGTTGGACTGGGTGCCGGAGCCGGTCTGCCAGACGTAGAGCGGATAATGCGCGTCGAGCTTTCCCGCGATCGTGTCGTCGGCGGCCCGAACGATGGCCTGCGCCCGCCAGTCCTCCAGGCGTCCGGCCGCGGCGTTGACCAGGGCCGCGGCCTTCTTGACGTAGCCGTAGGCGTGATAGACCCGCTTGGGCATGCGATCGTTGCCGATCGAGAAATGCTGGAGCGAGCGCTGCGTCTGCGCCCCCCAGTAGCGGTCCGCCGGCACGTCGATCGCCCCCATCGAATCCG
>NZ_BACT01001070.1:0-437 GCF_000333255.1 Methylobacterium sp. B1
GAGCTCGGTCCCGGGGGACCTCTAGAGTCGACCTCGACGTGGCCTTCGTGGCCATCGACGAGATCCAGCTCGCCGCCGACATGGACCGCGGCCACGTCTTCACCGACCGCCTGCTCTACGTCCGCATCGACGACGACGCCGCGACCCGGGATCTGCTCGCCCGCTTCTTGGAGCGCGAGGGCTTCTCGGTAACGGTCGCCGAGGACGGGCGGCGGGGGCTCGATCTCGCCCGCAGCCTGCACCCGCGGGCGGTGCTCCTCGATGTGACCATGCCGCAGATGGACGGCTGGGCAGTGTTGCGGGCCATGCGCGCCGATCCCGAGATCGGCGCGACACCGATCGTGATGGTGACGGTCCTGGACGAGCAGAACCTCGCCTTCTCGCTCGGCGCCACCGACTACCTGCAGAAGCCGATCGACTGGGGAAGTCTGCGCCAG
>NZ_BACT01001069.1:0-244 GCF_000333255.1 Methylobacterium sp. B1
CTTGAGCTTGAGCGAGCCTTCCAGCGCGATCGGGTAATGCAGGCCACGGCCGAGGAACAGTGCGCTGCTCTTGCGCGCGAAACGTTCCGCCCAGGCGGCGATCTGCGGCTCCATGTTCAGTGCATGCTGCACGCTGCCCGGCAGGAAGCGCAGCTGCTCCAGGTAGTCCGCTTCCTGCGCCGCGTCGATGCGGCCATGCAGCTTGCCCAGCACCACGGTCAGCTGGAACAGTGCGGCCAGTTGG
>NZ_BACT01001068.1:0-872 GCF_000333255.1 Methylobacterium sp. B1
GGAAAGGCGCGGTTGCCCCAGTTCTGGAAGTTCCGGAAGAAGACACCTCGATGCAGAACTGGCCGGCCTGCTCGTCGAGGGCGAACACGTCCGCTTCCTCCACGCCCTGGGTGTTGACCCCCTGCACGCCCTGGATCGCCGATAGCGCGGCGATCCGGTCCCGGAAGCGGGCGGCGCGTTCGAACTCCATCGCTTCCGAGGCTTCCTGCATCTCGGTGCGCATCCGGTCCTTCACGGCGTTCGACTTGCCCGCCAGGAATGCCCGGGCGGAATCCGCCATGGCGGCGTAATCCTCCGTGGCGATCTCGCCGGTGCAGGGGCCGGAGCAGCGCTTGATCTGGAAGAGCAGGCAGGGACGGGTGCGGTTCTCGTAGTAGCTGTCCGTGCAGGTGCGCAGGAGAAAGGCGCGCTGCAGGGCGTTCACCGTCCGGTTCACCGCCCAGACGCTGGCGAAGGGCCCGTAATAATTGCCCTTCCGGCGCCGGGCGCCCCGGTGCTTGACGATCTGCGGGGCGGGGCCGTCGTCGGTGACCAGAATGTAGGGGAACGACTTGTCGTCCCGCATCAGCACGTTGAATCGGGGCTTCAGCTGCTTGATCAGGTTGGCTTCGAGGAGCAGCGCCTCGGTCTCGGTGGCGGTGGTGACGAACTCCATCGCCGCCGTCTGCGAGATCATCCGGGCGATGCGGTTCGAATGCGCCTGACCCCGCGCATAGGAGCCGACCCGCGCCTTCAGGTTCTTGGCCTTGCCGACATAGAGGACGTCGCCGCGATGATCGAACATCCGGTAGACGCCGGGCGAGGACGGCAGGGTCGACCAGAACCGGCGGATCACCTCGGTGCCGGCCTGGACGGCACCCGGCTCGAAGTCG
>NZ_BACT01001067.1:0-10977 GCF_000333255.1 Methylobacterium sp. B1
AGCTTGTCGCCCCAGCGCATCCGGGCGCGGCCGGAGACCACGTAGATCACGCTCTCCAGCTCGCCGTGATGGTGCACGCCGGTCTTGGCGTCGGGCTGGATCGCCACCGTGCCGGCCCAGATCTTCTGGGCGCCGACCCGGGCGGCGTTGACGGCCGCCTGCCGGAACATGCCGGGCGTCTGCGCGGTGTTGGCATCGAGCCGGTCGCCCGGGATGACCCGCACGCCGTCGTGCTTCCACCGCTCCGGGGCGCCCGGCTCGTGGGCCTCGTCGTGCGCATGCGGGTGCGTGTGATCGTCGCCGCTGTCGTGCATGTCGAATCCTCCCGCGCCATCATGGCATGGCGGCGCGGGATCGCCGAGAAGGCCGGTCGCGGGATCGACGGGCGGCCGGCCGGTTCCCCGCCGCCTCAGCCCCCCGCCACCGACGGGGCCGGGCCGACGGCCGGCGGCCGCGACGGGTGCCGGCCGATCCAGAAGACCAGGGCACAGCCGATGCCCGTGAGGGCGCAGAGCGGCAGCAGGGCGACGGGGAAGCTGCCGGTCTGCTCGCGCAGCACCCCGATCAGCGAGGTGATCGCTCCGGTCCCCAGATGCGCCAGCGTGTTGATCGCCGCGATGCCGGCCGCCGTCTGGGCCGGCGGCAGCGTCTCGGTCGCCAGGGCGAAGAACGGGCCCTTGATCGCGTAATTGCCGAGCAGGACCAGCGAGAGCAGGACCAGGGTGATCCAGAGGGAGCCCGTCAGCAGGGTCAGGGCGAAGCTCAGCGAGGTCAGTGCCAGCGGCAGGGCCGTGCTCCAGATGCGCTCGCCGCTGCGGTCCGCCCGCAGGCCCCAGACGATCATGAACACCGAGGCGATGCCGAAGGGGATCATGTTCAGCAGGCCGGTCTCTAGGTTGCTGAGGCCGAACCCCTTGAGGATCTGCGGCATCCACAGGGACAGCGTGTTGCTGGTGGCCGAGCTGCCCGCGTAGATCACGGCGAGGAGCCAGACCTGACGGCTGGCGAGCACCGCCCACACCGCCGCGAGGCCGTGGGCGTGGTGCGATGAACCCGCCTCCGCGGCGCGGCGCTCGGTCTCCAGCCGGTCCGCCAGCCATCGGCGCTCCACCGGGCTCAGGAAGGCCGCCTCGGCCGGCCGGCTCGGCAGCAGCGCCAGGGCGGCGATGCCGAGGAGGACGGCCGGGATCGCCTCCATGATCAGCAGCCACTGCCAGCCGCGCAGGGACGCGGCCCCGTCGAGGGTGAGCAGCGCCGCCGAGAGCGGCGAGCCGAAGAAGCTGGAGAGCGGGATCGCGACCATGAACATCGCCACGATCCGCGCCCGGTAGGCCTTGGGGAACCAGTAGGTCAGGTACAGGATCACGCCGGGGAAGAAGCCGGCTTCGGCCGCGCCGAGCAGGAAGCGGGCGGTGGCGAAGCTCGCCGGACCGGTGACGAAGGCCGAACCGATGCCGACGAGCCCCCAGGTGATCATGATCCGCGCGATCCAGATCCGGGCGCCGACCCGCTCCATGGCGAGGTTGCTCGGCACCTCGAACAGCACGTAGGCTACGAAGAACAGGCCGCCGCCCAGGCCGAAGGCCGCGGCGGAAAGGCCGAGGTCGCGGTTCATGGTCAGCGCCGCGAATCCGACATTCACCCGGTCGACGTAGGCGATGAAGTAGCAGAGCACGAGGAAGGGGATCAGGCGCAGGCCGACCTTCCGCATCGTTCGGCTCTCGAAGGCGGCCGCGTCCGCCCCGTGAGGCATGGTCGGTGTTGCCATGGTCCTGTCCTCGTTGAAATCCGGGCCGGCGCGCGCCGGGCGGCTCAGTGGTCGAAGCGGAAAAGCGCGGCGGGCGTCTCGCCCAGGATGATCCGGCACTCGGCCGGGTCGGGTACCCAGGCGTCGAGGTCCCGCCGCGCCTCGGCGGGGCTGGCCTGGGTCTCGAACTGCGTGTGCGGCCAGTCGCTGCCCCAGAGCAGGCGCCGCGCACCGAAGGCACCGCGCAGGCGCTCGGCCGCCTGCAGCGCTGTCTGCCGGCCGGCCGCGCCGCTGCCGATGCGGTAGGCGCCCGAGAGCTTGACCCAGACGCGGCCGCCGCGGCCGAAGCCGAGGAGGTCGGCGAAGCCCGGATCGGCGATGCCGAGGGCGGGGTCGATCCGGCCGAAATGATCGACCACCACCGGGACGCCCGCTTCGATCAGCGGCGGCAGCAGATGCGCGAGGCGCCGCGCCTCGGCTTGGACCTCGATCTGCCAGCCGAGATCCGCCACGCGGGCGAGGTGGGCCCGCCAGACCGGACTGCCGAACTCCGGGTCCGGCCGGCCGATCAGGTTGAGGCGCAGACCGACGACGCCCTGGTCGGCGAGATCGCGCAGGGTGGCCGTCTCCGCCGCGGGGTCCAGCACCGCGATGCCGCGCAGCCGCTCCGGGGCGGATCGCAGGGCCGAGACCATGTAGCTGTTGTCGGTGCCGAGGAAGCTCGGCTGGATCAGCACGCCGCGCGCCATGCCGTTCCGGTCCAGCATGGCGCGATAATCGGCGATGCTCGCGTCGTAGGCCGGGGCGTAGCGCCGGTCCCCGACCAGGGTGAGGGTCCGGGTGAAGACGTGGGCGTGGGTATCCACCGCCGCCACGCCGTCGCGCGCGTCGAGGCCCGTCTCGGCCGCCCGGCCGCGGACGGGGAATGCGAGCGCGACGCCGCCCGCGAACAGGGTACGGCAGAACAGGCGCCGGTTCATCGGATCATCTCACGGTCTGGGGGAGCAGCGCGCCGCCGGACTGCCGATCCGGCAGGAGCGCGACGGCGAGGAGGACGAGCCCGTAGGCGCCGATGGCCGACAGGCCGATCGCCGTCCCAAGGCCGCAGATCTCGCTGAGCAGGCCGACGCCGAGGGGCAGCAACCCGGAGGCGAGACGGCCGGCATTGTAGCAGAAGCCCATCCCGGTCCCGCGCAGGCCGTCCGGGAAGAGCTCGCTGAACAGAGCGGCGAGACTCGCGGGGATCCCGGCCGTGCAGAAACCGAGCGGGGCGCCGAGAAGGAGCAGCCCCGTGCCGCCGACCGGCACCAGCAGGTAGAGGACGACCAGGGCCATGCAGCCGGCGGCGAACAACGCCACCGTCCGCCGGCGGCCGAGCCGGTCCACGAGGCCGCCTGCCACGAGGCAGCCCAGGCCGAAGGCCGCGATGATGATCGCGAGGTAGAGCCCGGTGCCCGCCACGGAGGCGCCGCGCTCGACGCTCAGATACGTGGGCAGCCACGTGAACAGGGCGTGGAAGCCCCCGTGCGCCCCCAGCCCGAGCAGCGTCCCGATCACCGTGATCCGGCGCAGGCCGGGCGAGAAGATCAGGAGCGGCCCGATGGCCGGCCGGATCGGTCCGGCGGCCGGTCGGACCGGCTCCGGGACCGAGCGGCGGAGGTAGAGGACGAGGAGCGCGGGCGCGAGGCCGCAGGCGAACAGAGCCCGCCAGGCGGTCTCCTGATCCAGGACGGAGAAGGCCGCGGTAGAGAGGAGCACGGCCGCGCCCCAGCCGAGCGCCCAGCCGCCCTGGACGGCGCCCAGCGCCTTGCCGCGATGCTCGGGCCGAATGGCATCCGCCATCAGGACCGCGCCGGCCGCCCATTCGGCGCCGAAGCCGATCCCCTGCAGCGCCTTCACGATCAAGAGCTGGCCGAAGCTCTGCGCGAAGGCCGCCAGGAAGGTCGCGACCGCGAACCACAGCACCGTGATCTGGAGGGCCCGGACGCGGCCGATCCGATCCGCCATGAGGCCGCCGAGCCAGCCGCCGATCGCCGCCGTGACCAGCGTGACCGCGCCGATCAGGCCGGCCTCCGGGCGGCTGAGCCCGAAGCTCGCGACCAGGGCGGGGATGGCGAGGCTGAACATCTGCACGTCCAGGGCGTCGAGCGACCACCCGCCCAGACAGGCCCAGAAGGTGCGACGCTCGGCCGGACCGACCTCACGGTACCAGCGGAACACGGGCTTTCCTCCGCCCTCTAAAGAGGACTAGTCATTTATATGACTTAATGAGCATGGGCCTGACGGCCCGTCAAGGCGGCGGCCTTTCACCGGATGTCGATGTGGTACCGGAAGTCCTTGGCGGCGCCGCGCGTTACGCGCCACTCGATCGGGCGGGCATCGAAGCCGAAGGCGAGGCGCGCGATCACGACGACAGGCTCGCCCTCCGCGATCCCGAGGCGTTCGGCGTCGGTCGCATCGGCGATGCCGACCGTCAGGGTCTCCTCCGCCCGGGCGACGATCTCGCCGCACAGGCGCTCGTAGGCGGGGTAGAGCAGATCGCCGATCTCCGTCAGCGGCGCCTCGAGGAGCGGTGCGAAGCGTGCGGCCGGCAGCCAGATCTCCTCGGACAGGATCGGTCGGCCCTGCAGGAGCCGCGTCCGGATCAGGCGGATCGCCTCGCCGCCTGCGTCGGGGCCGAGGGCTTCGCGCACGGCCGCGGGCGCCGGCCGGGCCTCGCGCAGCAGGATCCGCCCTTCCGGCACGGCCTGGCTCCCATCCGGCCCCAGATGCCGGAAGAACCGGAACAAGGATCGGTCGAAGCGCGGCCGGCGGACGAAGGTGCCGCGGCCCTGCTGGCGCTCCACCAAGCCGTCGGCGACCAGGACATCGATCGCCTTGCGCACGGTGCCGATGGCGACACGATGGGTCGCCGCGAGTTCCGCCTCCGTGGGAATCGGTTCGCCCGACCGCCAGACGTTGCGCGCGATCTGGAAGGCGATCGCGTCGCGCAGTCGCTGATAGAGCGGCAGACGGAGATCAGGCTGCGGCGCGGGCGTGAAGGTCATGTGTATGACTGTATGATCCTCGCGCATCGCCGCCAATGGGGCCGAGGGCCAGCGGCGGTGCACAGCGTCGCAGGGCGGGACCCAGGCGCAGCGTCGCGGGTTTGAGCCCGGATGTCTGAAGGCGGGCTCAGCGAGGAGCGGATGATCGAACGTCGCACGGCTCAAGAGAGCCGCCAGGGCCGGCGGGGCAGGCCGGTTCTCGTCGTGCTCGCCGTGAGTGTGGCGCTGATGATCGCCGCATGGGCCGGTCTGCTGATCTGGCAGGGCGCGGCATCCCCCCCCGATTACGCCAGCCAGAGCCAGGCCGCGGCCCGAAAGGTCGTGACCGGTTCCGAGACGGGCTCCGCCGGAGCCGCCCCGGCAGCCAGCGCGCGTCCGGCGCCCTGACGAGGAGCGGATCACGCCAGAGGGTGCGCCAAGTGGTGCGCTGAGACGCCGAGACACAGATTCGCGAGGATCAGCGACCCCCGGGCGGGTATCCGTGTCGACGTGGAATCCCCGCGCGCCGTCGGTGCCTGCGGCGGCGGGTCGGATCACGGCAATGTCATCGGCACTATTGCGAGGCCGCCTGCCCCGGTCCTTGGAAGGACTTCGCTGCTCCGAACTTGATCCCGGGAGCGACTGCCTCATTTCGTCACCAGCCTCGAGCGCGACGGGGATTCCCCGGAGGTTCGAACTGCCTGCACCGCCCCGCCGCCTTCGATGCCCGAGCCTCGGGCGGCCGGCGGCTCAATGCCTAGGGGACCACTGATGAGCGAGACGATCGACAAGACGGACACCACGACGTTCCCGATGGCGGGCAAGTGTCCGTTCGGCGGCGACCGGATCGGCGGCGCCCACGGCAACCGTCCGACGCTGGAGAACTGGTATCCCCATCGCCTGCGGGTGGAAGTGCTCCACCAGAACGGGCTGGCGGCCGATCCCCTCGGGCCGGATTTCGACTACGCGGCTGAGTTCGCCAAGATCGACTTCGAGGCGCTCAAGCGCGACATCAAGCAGTTCCTGACCTCGTCGGTGGACTGGTGGCCCTCCGACTACGGCAATTACGGCCCGCAGATGATCCGCATGGCCTGGCACTCGGCCGGCACCTACCGGATCGCCGACGGGCGCGGCGGCGCCGGCACCGGCATGCAGCGCTTCGCGCCGATCTCCAGCTGGTGGGACAACGGCAACACCGACAAGTCGCGCCGCCTCCTGCAGCCGATCAAGCACAAGTACGGCAACGCCCTGTCCTGGGCCGACCTGATGGTCCTGACAGGCAATTGCGCCCTGGAGATCATGGGTCTGCCGACCTACGGGTTCGGCGGCGGGCGGCTCGACGCCTGGGAGGCGGACAACGCCACCTACTGGGGCCCCGAGGTGGTCGAGATGGGCTCGGTCTCGAGCTTCGACGACATGGTGAACCGCGACAAGCGCTGGCGCGGCAAGAACGGCGACGCCGACTACGACCTGGAGAACCCGCTCGCCGCCTCCCACCAGGCGCTCATCTACGTGAACCCCGAGGGACCCTACGCCAACGGCGATCCGCAGGGGTCGGCCAACGACATCCGGGTGACCTTCACCCGCATGGCGATGAACGACGAGGAGACCGTGGCGCTGATCGCGGGCGGCCACGCCTTCGGCAAGAGCCACGGCATGACCCCCGCCAAGGAGATCGGTCCGCCCCCCGAGATGGCGCCGATGGAGGCGATGGGCCTCGGCTGGCACAATCCGAAGGGGTCCGGCTCCGGCAAGGACACGATGACCAACGGCATCGAGGGCAGCTGGACGCCCGATCCGACCAAGTGGGACAACGCCTATCTGGAGAACCTCTTCAAGTTCGATTGGGAACAGACGAAGAGCCCCGCCGGGGCGCTCCAGTGGACGCCGAAGGACCCCAACGCGCCGAAGACGCCGGACGCCCATGTCGCGGGTCAGATGCACCCGCTGATGATGATGACCTCGGACATCGCCCTCAAGGTCGATCCCGAGTACCGCAAGGTCTGCGAGAAGTTCCTCAACGACTTCGACGCCTTCACCCAGGCCTTCTCCAAGGCGTGGTACAAGCTCACGCACCGCGACATGGGTCCGAAGCACCGCTATCTCGGCCCGGAGGTGGTGATCGAGGACGGGCTCCTGTGGCAGGATCCGCTGCCGGAGCGCGACTACGACCTCGTCGGCGAGGCCGAGATCGCCGTGCTGAAGCAGGCGATCGCCGGGACCGGCCTGTCGGTGTCCGATCTGGCCTTCACGGCCTTCTCGGCGGCCTCGACCTATCGGGACAGCGACAAGCGCGGCGGTGCCAATGGCGGCCGACTCGCCCTCGCCCCGCAGAAGGATTGGGCCGTCAACCGCCGGGCCGCGCCGGTGATCGAGGCCCTGCGCAACGTGATGTCGACCTTCAACGGCGGGCGCAGCGACGGGAAGAAGATCTCCCTCGCGGACCTGATCGTGCTCGGCGGCTGCGTCGCCGTGGAGAAGGCGGCCCGCGATGCCGGAGTCGAGACGCCGGTGCCGTTCACGCCGGGCCGGGTGGACACGACCCAGGCGCTCACGGACCTCGAGATGTTTGAGTGGCTGAAGCCGGTGGTGGACGGGTTCCGCAACTACGTCGATGACGGCTTCGGGCAGATGACCCGCAGCGTCTCGCCGGAGGAGATGTTCCTCGACAAGGCCAACCTGCTGACGCTGACGGCCCCGGAATGGACCGTCCTGACCGGCGGCCTGCGGGCGCTCAACGCCAACCACGACGGGTCGAACCGGGGCGTCCTGACCGATCGGATCGGGGTGCTGACGACCGACTTCTTCCGCAACCTGACCGACGTCGATCTGGTCTGGGAGAAGGCGGATGCGGACGGGATGACCTTCGCGCTCAAGGACCGTGCGAGCGGCCAGACGAAGTTCGAGGCGACCCGCAGCGACCTCGTCTTCGGGTCGAACGCACAGCTCCGGTCGATCGCCGACGCCTACGCGGGCAGCGACGGCCAGCGGCGCTTCGTGGCGGACTTCGTCAAGGCCTGGGACAAGGTCATGATGCTCGACCGCTTCGACGTGAAGGGTCACAAGCGCTACGCGCCGATGGCGGCCTGACACCCGCCCTCAAGATACGCCCGCGCGGCCTGCGCGGGCGTTATTCCGGAGCATGCGCCGCGGACGGACCGACGATGTCCGCGGCCGCGCCTTCCGTCCCGCAGACTCAGGTCCCGAGGCTGTGTGTGGCCAGTGCAGCCCAGTAGGCCGCGCCGACCGGCAGGGCCTCGTCGTTGAAATCGTAGCCCGGATTGTGGAGCGGCAGGCTCGGCCGCGTCCCGTCGGTGCCGATCCAGGCATAGGCGCCCGGGCAGGCTTCGAGCATGTAGGCGAAATCCTCCGACGCCATGGAGGGGCCGACATCGCCACGGCGCGCGGTGATGTCCGGGACGGTCCCGGCGGCCGCGAGGGCGGTGCCGACGGCATCGGCGGTGTTGACCGTGGCCGGGTATCCGAACCGGTACGCCACCTCCGCGCGGGCGCCGTGCGTGCCGGCGGTCCCGCCGGCGATGGCCTCGATGAGCTCCGCGACGCGCTTGCGCACCACCTCGTCCAGGCAGCGGACCGTGCCGCGGATGACGGCGTGGTCGGGAATGACGTTGTAGGCGTCGCCGCCATGGATCTGCGTGACGCTGAGCACGACCGGCTCCGTGGGGGCGATGCGGCGGCTGACGATGGTCTGCAGGGCGAGGACGATCTCGGAGACGACCACGAGCGTGTCGGTGCCGCGCTCCGGCATGGCCGCATGGGTGCCGAATCCGGTGACCGCGATCTCGAACGTGTCGAGGGAGGCCATGATGGCGCCGACCCGGGTCGCGAAGGTCCCGAGGGGCAGGCCCGGCCAATTGTGCAGCCCGTAGACGGAGTCGCAGGGGAACAGCCGGAACAGGCCGTCCTCGACCATCGCGCGCCCGCCGCCCTCGCACTCCTCCGCAGGCTGGAAGATAAAATGAACCGTCCCGGTCAGGTCGGTGCGGGCCGCGAGATGCCGCGCCGCCCCGAGCAGCATCGCCACGTGGCCGTCATGGCCGCAGGCATGCATCACGCCGGGCGTCCGGGAAGCGTAGGCGACGCCTGTCGCCTCCTGGATCGGCAGGGCGTCCATGTCGGCCCGCAGGCCGATGGTCGGGCCGTCGCCCCGGCTCAGGGTCCCGACCACGCCCGTGCGCCCGAGCCCGGTCTTCACGGACAGGCCGCAGGCGGCCAGTTCCCGGGCGACGAGATCCGCCGTGCGGACCTCCTGGTAGGCCAGTTCGGGATGGGTGTGCAGGTCGCGCCGCCACGCGACCATCCGCTCCACGGTCTCTGCCTCGATCCCCATGTGGTCTCTCACCCATGCCAGAGGCCGCCTGAGCGCCTCGTTCCCCCTGCCTCACCCTACGCCGGACGGCGCGGCGGTTCACCCCAGCGGCGGATGCATGAAGAACTGCGCGATCAGGGCCGCACCGAGGAACGTCCCGGCATTGGCCATGAACGAGACCACCACGATCCGCCAGCCGAGGCGGCGGAAGGCGGGCACGTCCTTGGCGACGGAGAGGCCCGCGAAGGTCAGGATCGGCGTGGCCAGGGCCAGGAAGTTGATCTTGCCGGTCAGGGCGGCGATCTCGGCGGCGTAGGGCGTGCCGGGATAGGTCAGGGCCATGCCGATGATCGAGACCCACAGGACCGCCGGCAGGCGCCGGCCGAGGAGCAGGTAGACGATCCAGCCGGCCAGCACGGTGCCGATGATGATCGCCATGCCGCCGACGACCTTCGCGTCCGGGACGACGCCGTAGGTCAGCCAGTTGCCGATGAGCCCGTAGGCACCGATCAGGATCCAGGCCAGGACGGTCTCGGCGAGGCCGATCCGCACCTCCTGATGGACCGGTGCCTCCGCCTGCGGGTTGACCGCCGCCGGGCGGGCGGCATCCGGCCGGTTGCGGCCGAGGATCGGCTCCAGCTTGCCGTAGGCCCAGATCGTGAAGGGCAACGACAGGAACAGGGTGAAGTACGTGCCGATCGTCGTGGTGACGAGGTTGCTGGCCGCCGCGAAGGTCGCGACATCCTTGGCGACCTCGGGGGTCTGCTGAGCGGCGATCGCCCCCGAGGCGGCGGCCATCATGCTGCCGGAGCCGACGCCGGCGCCCATCGCCAGGGCCAGCGGGTTGAAGACGCCCAGGCTGGCGATCAGCCCGGCCAGCAGGGCGATGAACACCGCGCCGAACACCGTGCCGGTCAGGTACTCCGCCAGCACGCCGCGGCCCTCCGGAGAATCCATGCCGTAGCGCTCGCCGATGATGGCGAGGCTCGGCTCGCGGCCGACCGAGAAGGTCGCGCCGATCGCCTCGCGCTTGATGCCGAGGAGGAGCGCCACCGGCAGGCCGAACACCATCGTCCCGAAGAAATGGCCGAATTCCTGGAAGGCGAGCGCCCAGCCCGAGGCCAGGATCTTCGGCAGCGAGCCCCCGACCAGCAGGCCGAGCTTGGCGATGAAGATCAGCAGCGCCGGCTGGAGATAGGCGCCGGCCGCGTTCTGCAGGGCGCCCGTCAGCCGCAGGGGCGCCGGGAGGCGCGGGCTCATCAGCCCCAAGGCCCCGCCGAGGAGCAGGGCCCAGAGCAGCGGCAGCAGGACGATCTTGCCGGCCCCCACCGGGATGCTGACGTTGCCGATCGCCTCGGCGATGATGACGATGACCAGGGCGAGCAGGAACAGCGTCAGCTTCCCGCCGCCGGAAACGGGCGGCGCGTCCGGCCGCGTGTTCGTCGCAAACAGTTCGCCCGCCATCGTCATCCTCCCCGCCCCTCCGGGGCTGCCCATCGCCCTGCCTGCCGGACTTGGCCGCCGGTCGTGTCGGTTGATCCCGTCCGTCGCCCCCCGCGCCCGGCGCCTAGCCCACGTAGCCGAAGGTCACCGCCGGCTGGGCCGCGGTCTCGACCCAGACGCTCTTGGTCTGCGTGTAGGCCATCAGCGCCTCGCGGCCCGAGGAGCGGCCGAAGCCCGAGCGGCCGAAGCCGCCGAAGGGCGAGGCCACGTTGATGGTCTTGTAGCCGTTGACCCACACCGTTCCGGCCCGCAAAGCCGCCGCGACCCGGTGGCCGCGGCCGCCGTCGCCGGTCCAGACCGCGCCCGCGAGGCCGTAGGGCGTGCCGTTGGCCAGCGCCACCGCCTCGTCCTCGCCGTCGAACGGCAGGACC
>NZ_BACT01001066.1:0-10764 GCF_000333255.1 Methylobacterium sp. B1
CTGCGCACCGCCGCTGCCGTCCTGCTCGTCAACGGCTTCTGGTACGTCACCGGCTGGTCGCACGGGGCCGGCGCCGCGACCTGGGCGAGCCTCGTCTGCGTCCTGCTCGCCGCCCATGCCGACCCGCGGGCGGAATCCCGCGCCTTCCTGATCGGCGCGCTGCTCGCCGCCGTGGTCGGGCTGACCCTGCGCTACACCCTGCTGACCACCACCGGGAGCTTCGTGCTCCTGGCCGCCGTGCTGCTGCCGGTGGCGATGCTGGCGGTGGTCGGCCGGGCCGACAAGCGTGCGATCTACGGCATCGGCTTCGGCTTCTTCGTCTTCGGCGTCCTCGATCCCAAGAACCCGATGACCTACGACCTCGCCGACTCGCTCAACACCGTGCTGGCCGAGCTGCTCGGGATGGCGGTGGCGGCGGTCGCGTTCGCCGCCCTGCCGCCGCCGGTGAGCCCCGCGACGCTGCGGCTGCGGGCCCGCCGCCGGCTGGTCCGGTCGGTGCGCGGCGCGGCCCTCGACCCGGCGCTCCTGCTGCCGCCCCGCGATCGCTATCTCGCCCGGGGCTTCGGCCGGCTTGCCCTCATCGGCGCGGATGAGGCGATGGCCCGGGGCGGCGAGCGCCTGCTCGTCATCGGGCTCCTGCTGCTCGCCCTGCGGGAGACGAACGACCGGGAAGGCCGCCGCGTCGGCCGGGCGGTCTGGGCCCGGCTCGCCGTGTCCCGTCCGGCAGAGGCGGATGCGGTGCCGGATCCCTTGCGCGAGCTCGCCGACCGGGCGACCCTGCCGCTCCAGGCGGAGCGCATCGGGGCGCTGGCCGCCCTCGTGTCGGATCTCGACCGCGCGGGCTGGCCGAACCTCGATCCGGGGGTGCGGGCGTGATCGGATTGCGGGCGGTCGACGTGCTGGGGCTCTACGTCGAGCCCGCGGTGATCTGCCTGCTCGCCGCCCTGGTGATCACCTGGGGCCTGCGCTGGATCCTGGACTGGATCGGCATCAACCACCTTGTCTGGAACCGCGCCCTGTTCGACTTCAGCCTCCTGACCGCCGTGACGGCGCTGCTGATCCTGTCCCTGCGCGTCCAGGGTCCGTGACATGGCCACGACCCCGCGACCGTCCCTGCGCGACTGGCAGCCGCCGCCCGCCTACAACGTCGCCGCCACCCTGCTGGCGCTGGCGGCGGCCGTGGGCCTCGCCTACCTCGCCTTCCTCTACTACGCCTACACGCCCTGGACCCGGGACGGGCGCGTGCGCGTCTACACCGTGCAGGTGGCTCCCGAGGTCTCCGGGACGGTGGTGGCGGTCCGCGTCCGGGACAACCAGTTCGTCCGCAAGGGCGACGTGCTGTTCACGATCGATCCCGGCACGTTCAGGAATGCCGTGACCCAGGCGGAGGGCGCCCTCGCCAGCGCCCGGGCACAGGCCGGCTACCTCGCGGGGATCGCGCAGCGCACCGCCGAACTCGACGATCTCGCCACCACCCCGCAGCAGAAGCAGACGACCAGCGGTCAGGCGCAGGCCGCCCAGGCCAACGTGGTCCAGGCGGAGGGCGCGCTGGCGCAGGCGCGGCTCAACCTGGAGCGCACGACCCTGCGGGCCACCGTGAACGGCTGGGTCACCAACCTGCTGCTGCAGGAGGGCGGGTTCGCCGCCACGGGGCAGCCGGCGCTGACGCTGGTCAACGGCGACAGCTTCTGGATCGAAGGCTACTTCGAGGAGACTCAGTTGCCGCGCATCGGCGAGGGTGACGCCGCGCGGGTGTCGCTGATGGCGTGGCCGGACCGTCCGATCCAAGGCCGGGTGACCGGCCTCGGCCGCGGCATCAGCGTCGCCGACGCCGCCCCGGGCGTTCAGGGGCTGCCGACGGTCAACCCGATCTTCACCTGGGTCCGGCTGGCGCAAAGGGTGCCGATTCGGATCGACCTCGACGACGTGCCGTGCCCGATCGTGCTGGCGGCAGGGATGACGGCAAATGTCGCGATCCTGCCCGAGAAGGCCGGATCCCCGGACGCCCTGCCGCCCGACCGGCGCACCGGCGCGGCCGCCGGCCAGCGCTGCGAGGGGGCGCCGGTCGTCGAGTCGCGGCGCTGACGCGCACGGCCCTCGTCGTGGCATGCCCGCCGCCGGGAAAGCCGGGGCGGCGACCGCGTTAGACCGGCAGGCGCGCCGACATGCGGCGCCCGCGATCGCGATGAGGATCCGATGGACTACAGGCAGTTCGGACGCTCCGGCCTTACCGTGCCGGTGCTCAGCTTCGGCACCGGCACCTTCGGCGGCACGAACGAATTCTTCCAGCGCTGGGGCCAGACGGACGTCGCGGAGGCGACCCGCATGGTCGATCTCTGCCTCGATTCCGGGGTCAACTTCTTCGACACGGCCGACATCTACTCGGGCGGCGCCTCCGAGGAGATCCTGGGTCAGGCCCTCAAGGGCAAGCGCGACCGGGCGCTGATCTCCACCAAGGCGACCTTCCGGTTCAACGACGACCTGAACCAGGTGGGCTCCTCGCGCTACCATCTGGTCCGCGCCTGCGAGGCCAGCCTGAAGCGGCTCGGCACCGACCATATCGACGTCTACTTCATGCACGGGTTCGATGCGCTCACCCCCGTGGACGAGACCCTGCGGGCGCTGGACGACCTCACCCGCGCGGGCAAGATCGGCTACATCGGCGCCTCGAATTTTTCCGGCTGGCAGCTCATGAAGGCGCTCGCGACCTCGGAGCGCCACGGCCTCGCCCGCTACGTCGCCTACCAGGGCTACTATTCGCTGATCGGCCGGCACTACGAGTGGGAGTTGATGCCCCTCGGGATCGACCAGGGTGTCGGCCTGATGGTCTGGAGCCCGCTCGGCTGGGGCCGCCTCACCGGCAAGATTCGCCGCGGACAGGCCAACCAGAGCGGCCGCATCGCCGCCGGTGGCGCCGAGGGTGGGCCGCCTGTCTCCGACGAATACCTGTTCGGCGTGGTCGACGCCCTCGACGCCGTGGCGGCCGAGACCGGCAAGACGGTGGCGCAGGTGGCGCTCAACTGGCTGCTGACCCGGCCGACCGTGTGCAACATCGTGGTCGGCGCCCGCACCGAGGAACAGCTGAAGCAGAATCTCGGCGCTCTCGGCTGGACCCTGACCGCCGAGCAGGTCGCCCGCCTCGACGCGGCGAGCCACGAGACGCCGATCTATCCGTACTGGCACCAGAAGGGCTTTGACGAGCGCAACCCGAAGCCGACGGTCTGGTAACCAGCGGCGCGCGGCCGGGACCCTGAGGGCGGAAATCGGAAACGATGCGTTTCGATCGTTTCTGTTTCAACTCGGGCGGTCCCGGTCCAGGATGCCTGCGGATGGCCGGCCGATCCCGAACGATGTCGGCTCCGCCATCCGGGGCGCCGCGCAGCAGCCGATGGCGCTCCTCCCTCCCCGCGCGAAGGAGCAAGGCGATGAGCTGGCACAGTGCCGAGGATCCGATCCCGGGCGACCATTTCAGCTGCGACGCGATCCGGACCCTGATCGTGCCCCGCTCGCGCGATCTCGGCTCCTTCGCGGTGCGGCGGGCGCTGCCCTCCACCGAGTGCCGGATGGTCGGCCCCTTCATCTTCTTCGATCAGATGGGCCCCTCCGAGTTCCTGCTCGGGCAGGGCATGGACGTGCGGCCGCATCCGCATATCGGCCTCTCCACCGTCACCTACCTGTTCGACGGCGAGATCATGCACCGCGACAGCCTCGGCACGGAGTTGCCGATCCGGCCGGGCGAGCTGAACTGGATGACCGCGGGCCGCGGCATCACCCATTCGGAGCGCACGGCCCCGACGCTGCGGCAGACCGGCTCCCGGCTGTTCGGCATCCAGAGCTGGGTCGCCCTCACCGACCGGGACGAGGAGAACGCCCCCGCCTTCGAGCATTACGACGCCGCCGCGCTGCCGGTCCTCACCGGCGAAGGCAAGACCGTCCGGCTGATCGCGGGCGAGGCCTTCGGCGCACGTTCGCCGGTGCGCACCTCGAGCCCGATGGTCTACGCCGACGTGGCGCTCGAGGCCGGGGCCGTCCTGCCCCTCGATCCGACCTACGACGAGCGGGCGATCTACACGGTGGCGGGCGCCATCGAGATCGCCGGCGACGGCTTCGGGCCCGGCCAGCTGCTGGTGTTCCGGCCCGGCGACCGCATCAGCGTGCGCGCCCTGGAGGGGGCCCGGTTCATGGTGCTGGGCGGCGAGCCGATGGATGGTCCACGCCACTTGTGGTGGAACTTCGTCTCCTCCCGCCCCGAGCGGATCGCGCAGGCCAAGGAGGATTGGCGCCAGGGCCGGTTCGACACGGTGCCGAACGACGCCGAATTCATCCCCCTGTCGGAGGATCCGCAGCCCGTCCGCTACCCCTGAGCCGACAGCCCGATCCGGCGGTCCGGCGTGCAGCGACAGGCGATCATGGCCGCTCGAACGCAACCCTAGCGCGAGTGTTAAGGAGTTGTTAACCATTTTCCATCGGTGTGGGACGGACACCGATGCCTCATCGGAGGCTTGCGCTGCACCCTGCCGGCAGGACGCGTGATGGAACAGACGAAGCACCCCAAGGCCGAGACGCTGACCCCGATCGAAGCCGCCGCGTGCGACATCCGCGAGCCGACGACCCGGATCCGGACCGGCAACTTGGTCCTTCTCGCCGCGGACGAGCGCGCCACCGCGCAGGGCCGGAACCCGAACCCGTCGCCGGTGGAGCGGTGGCCGGACCTGCTGGAGCGGGTGCAGGGCGCGGCCCGGTACATCCGGGACGTCGAAGACCGGGCGCAGGAGCAGGAGACGCACGTCCAGGATCTCCTGCGGCAGGTGCGGGCCGACATGGATGCGGCCCGCGCCCAGGTGCAGGCGGCCGAGCGGGAGACCCACGAGGTCCATGCGCAGGCGATCAAACTGATCCAGGCCGCCGAGGACCGGGCCGCGGCCGCCGAAGAGCGGGCTGCAGCGGCGGAACTCATGCTCCAACGCATCGCCGAGACGATCGACGCGGAGTTCGTGACGCAGGCGGGCCCACAGGACGCCCGGACCCGGGCCTCCGCCACCCGGGCGGCCTCGTGACCCGCGCGGGCCCGGCCGGATCGCGGCGGCGATGAACGCGGCCTTCTGGGCAGAGCTCGACGCACGCATCGCGCGCGCGGAGCCGGCCCCGTCGACCGCCGACGGCAATCCGGCGGTCGCCGGGCCGCTCCCGGTGGCGGCCTCCGGAGCGGGTCCCGAGACGCCGTCCGAGCCACCGTCCGAGCCACCGTCGCGGCCGGGTGCGGACTGGAGCCAGGTTCTGGACACGCTGTCGGCCGCGAGCATCGCGGCCCAGGAGCAGGATCAGCGCCTGCGCCAGCGATCCGCCACCTGCGAGACCCTGTCTGCGGAGCTGCAGGCGGCCCGGCAGGAAATCGAGGCGCTGCGGGCGCATCTGCAGGAGGTGCAGACCCAGGCGGCACTGCGCGTCCGCGAGGTCGAGGCGCTGGCCGACGGGCGGGTCCGGGACGCCGACGAGCGCGCCGAGGCCGCGATCGTGCGGGCGGAGTCGGCCGAGGACTGGCTCAAGCGTATCGAACAGGCCAGCCGGGATCTGCTGCCGGACGGCCGGCATGCGGCCGCCTGAAGCGCGGGACGCCGGGCCTTTCGGAAACGCCGGTCTCCCGGTGGGTCATCGGCCCCGGGAAGACGGCCCGTTGCCCGGTCAGGAGAACCTCCTCGTCGGAATCCGAGGTGGGTCGGCCTCAGCCCGTCGGGATCCGCCGGCTCAGGCGGCCCGGTCGCGGGGCACGCCCTGGGCGATCGCACGCGCCAGCGCGGCCCGGCGTTCGGCATATTCCCGCGCGACCATCGGATAGTCGCCCGGCAGGCCGAAGCGGGCGCGATAGCTCTGTGGGTCCAGCCCATGCGCCGTCAGATGGCGCTTGAGGGTCTTGTAGACGCGCCCGTCGATGAAGCTCATGATGCCGTCGGGCTGGACCGAGCCGCGGACCTGCGCCGCGCTCGGCTTGTCGAGCCGCACCTGCAGATCCGGGGCCGCCGTCACCGGCCCGCTCCCGGGATACGCCAGCGCGCTGATCGCGCTGTGGCACTGCGCGATCAGGGCCGGCAATTCGGTGACGGGGACCCGGTTATTCGACACGTAGGCAACGACGAGCCCAGCAACCAGCTCGATATTGGATTGGGGGCTCATCGGAGTCGATGGGGACACGGGGCGGCCTCCTGAATGGGATGAAAACCTTCATAGGTTGGTCCGTCCCATTGCGCTTGCCTGGAAGCGTGCTACCGTTTTCCTGAGCGCGCACGCGGGCGCCCGAATACAAGAAGTTGCAATGAGGACTTTGTTCTCGACGGCGGATTACGCGCCAGAAGACAGTTTCCGCTTCTGGCGTGAGACGATCTTCGATCGCATTGTGCCTGTCGAACTTACGCCCACCGCCGCTCACGGATTCGCCGGCTCCCTGGAGGCCGCCGAGGTCGGACCTCTGCTCATCACGCGGGTGACGCAGAGTGCCGTCACGACCGTCGCGACCCCGGACACGATCCGGCGGCACGGCAAATACGAGACGCTGAACGTCGCGATCACCCTGAAGGGCCGCGTGTTCAGCGCGCAGGACGATCGCACCGCGATCCAAAATCCCGGCGACATCGTCGTGATGGATCGGCGACCGGCCGTCATGGGTTCGGATGGCGACACGCAGACGCTGTTCATCGAGATGCCGCGCGCGTGCCTGGAACGGGCGCTCGGCTCGACGCGCCGCTTCACGGCCCTGACGATCGGGGCCGACCAAGTCGGCACGTCGATGGTCACGACCTTCTTCCAGGAGCTCGCCCGCACCGCCGGTCAGATGACCCCGGACATGGCGAACCGCATGGCCTCGATCGGCGTCGACCTGGTGGTCGCCAGCATCGCGGAGCGCCTCGCCCACGAGCCCCCGAGGAACATCCAGGGGATCCTCATCTTTCAGCGCGCCTTGGCCCATATCGAGGCCAATCTGGGCGACGTGAATCTCGACCCCGCCCAGCTCGCGGCGGCGGTCGGCGTGTCGCTGCGCCACCTGCAGACGCTGTTCCGCGAGCAGGACCGCAACATCGCAGACTGGATCTGGCGGCGGCGTCTGGAGAGCGCCGCACAGCGGCTCACGGATCCCGGCTTCAGCCACCTGTCCGTGGGCGAGCTGGCCTATAGCTGCGGCTTCAGTACCCAGAGCCACTTCAGCCGACGCTTCAAGGAGAGCTACGGACTCTCACCGAGCGATTACCGGAGGGCGCCCGGGATCGCGGGCTGACGGCCGGCTATTGGGGACGGGCCCCCGCGGAGTTCGCCCGGATCCATCCCGGCGCGAGGATGTCGCCGTCCTCCGTGATGATCCACGGGCTGGCATCCTCGGCGTCGATCGCCGCGACCGCGGCGGCCAGGGCGGCCCGCAGCGTCGGGAAGCTGCGCGAGTCGGCGACCCGGGCGGGCGCGTAGCCCGGCCAGAGAGTCAGTTCGGCGGGTCTGTCGAGGTCGGTCGGCATCATGGCGTAGGCGGGTCTGGAGGGGCACGCCGCCGATGCCGCGGACGTGCAGGGGAAGCGAGCGGAGCGCGGGAGGCCTCCGGGGCCGCCCGCGGAGCGGAACGCGACGCGCGTTCAGGCGGCTTTCGGCTTCGGCCGGGGAACACGCACCTCGACGGTTTGTCCGGTCAGCGGATTCAAGATCAGCATGGCAGCACGTCTCCGGTGGAACTGCCCGTAGAACGCCGGCCGATCGCATCCGGATCGGGGCGGTCGGTGCAAGTTTGCCGATTGGGTAAACCAATCGTTCACCGTGGCGGCGGGCCGTCCATCCGCCCCGTGATCGCCCCAGGATAGATCCGGGTCGCCGCGCCGATGGAAGGCCGCGCGCATACCGCTTTAGGAGGAGGTCCGACCCGGGCGCAGATCGGGCGCAGATCGCGCGCAAGCGGGCCGACCGGGCGCCGCCGCGACGCGACCGCGCCGGCGGTGCGACGGGCCCCGACATCCCGAGCGCGGCAGTCACGGGCCGAACGGCCCGGTTCGATCAGACCCGTTCGGGCTCCGCCAGCAGGATGGCGGCGCGGATCGCCGCCCGGCGCAGTCCGGTATCGGCCCAGGGCTGATCGATCAGCGTCCGGGCGAAGGGATGCGAGGCCACCGCCGCCGCAGGGTCGATGCGGAAGCCGTCCCCGAACGCCACAGAGCCGGGCGTGGGATCGGCCAGATACGCGTCCACGACGGCCGAGACGTCGTCATCGACGATGTCGAGGGTCGTGAACAGGTCGAGGGTCATCGGGCGCTTCGCCATGGCGGCGCTATAGCGGCGTCTGCACGACAGGATCACGGCTCCCGCCCCGGGCCGCGGCGCCCCGTTCAGTACGCGTCCGGCACGTACATCTCGGCGGGGACCGGACCGCGCACGTAATCCGCATGCCGCAGGCGGGCCGGCAGGTGGACCGGCGGGTGCTCCACGCTGCCGTACGGGATCTGGCCGAGCAGATGGCTGATGCAGTTCAGGCGGGCCCGGCGCTTGTCCACCGCCTCGACCACCCGCCAGGGCGCCTCGGGGATGTGGGTGCGCGCCAGCATGTCCTCCTTCGCCCGCGTGTAATCCTCCCAGCGCCGACGCGACTCGACGTCCATCGGCGACAGCTTCCACTGCTTGAGCGGATCGCGGATCCGCATCTGGAAGCGGAATTCCTGTTCCGCGTCGGTGATCGAGAACCAGTATTTGAGGAGGACGATGCCGGAGCGCACCAGCATCCGCTCGAACTCGGGCACCGAGCGGAAGAACTCCTCGACCTCCGCCTCGGTGCAGAAGCCCATCACCCGCTCGACCCCGGCGCGGTTGTACCAGGACCGGTCGAACAGCACGATCTCCCCGCCGGCCGGCAGGTGAGAGACGTAGCGCTGGAAGTACCATTGCGTCCGCTCGCGCTCGCTCGGGGCCGGCAGGGCGGCCACGCGGCAGACGCGGGGGTTGAGGCGCTGGGTGATCCGCTTGATCACGCCGCCCTTCCCGGCCGAATCGCGGCCCTCGAAGAGGACGACGACACGCAGCTTCCGATCCTGCACCCAGTCCTGGAGGCGGACCAGTTCGTGCTGCAGGCGCAGCAGTTCGCGGAAATAGACCTTGCGGTCCAGGCGCTCGGGCTGTGCGCCGTCGGCGGCGAGCCGATCGAGGCGCTCCTCCTCGAGCCCGAGTTCCACCTCCTCATCGTAGCTGTCGGCAAGGTCGCGCCGGATCGCCTCCAGGGCGGCATCCAGGGCAGCACTGTCGTCGAGCCTCATCGCGGGTCCCCCTGCGTGTCGGACGGCCGAGCTAGAGCAGCCTTCCGTGACAGGCCTGAGAAGCGATCGGCCCGCGGGCGGACGATCCGGTATCGCACCCGTGATCGTTCCGTCATACGCTTCGGCCACGGAGCACCGCGACCGGAGACGCGTCATGGCTGGAGAAGCGACGAAGCCCCCGCCGGGGCGGGCGCCGGACGATCTGGATCCGGCGCGGGCCGAAGGCGAGAAGGTCGGCGCCCGGATCGACGCGGCGTTCGAGAAGCTCGCCAGGAAGATGCGCGCCCGCGCCGACAAGGCTCATGGCAAGCTCGATGCGGCGACGCCGGCCGAGAAGCGCGCGGTCCTGCTCCGCCGCTACGAACTCTACGCGGATGCGGCGGCCTATCTCGAAGAACGGCTGGTGCAACGCGGGGAGCGGTCCACGTGATCTGCACCGACCCGGCCGGGCGCGTCGCCGCCGGCCGCAGCTGACGGCGAGGCCCGACCATGTTCGACGCAACCAAGATGCTCGCCGATGCCCTCGGCGAGCACCTCGCCGTCACCTACCAGCGGACCTTCGGCAGTCGGGAGCCGCGCTATGCCGAGATCATCGAGGCCTCGGCGCGCCTGACGATCGAGCGGATCGTCGGGAGCGATGCCCTCTACCATGACGGCGATCATACGGCCCTCGTCACCCTGGTCGCCCAGGACATCCTGCGCGGCCGCTTCCTGCACGAGGGTGTCACGCCGGAGGACTGGCTGCACATGATCCTGGCCGCCCTCTACCACGACATCGGTTACGTGCGCGGCGTCTGCGCGGGCGACCGGGCCCAGGCCTTCGTCATCGACGCGCGGGGCGGGACCGTGTGCCTGCCCCGCGGGGCCTCCGATGCGGCGCTGGCGCCGTATCACGTCGAGCGCTCGAAACTCGCTGTCCAGGAGCGCTTCGGCACGCACGATCTCGTCGATGCGGGCCGGGTCATCCGGGCGATCGAGCTGACCCGCTTCCCGGTGCCGGAAGACGACGCGCATCGCGAGACCGGGACCGAGGCGGGCCTGTTGCGGGCGGCCGACCTGATCGGGCAGCTCGGCGACCCGCTTTATCCGCGCAAGTTGAATGCGCTGTTTCACGAATTCGCCGAGATCGGCGTCAACGCGGAACTCGGCTACGACAGCCCGGCCGACCTTGCCGAGCGCTATCCGTCCTTCTTCTGGGGCAAGATCGAGCCCGTGATCGGGGATGCGATCCGCTTCCTCGACCTCACGGTCGAGGGCCGGGGCTGGGTCGCCAACCTCTACGCCCATGTCTTCGCCATCGAACACGACCGCCGCCGCATGGGCCCGCATCCCGGATCGGGGCCCGTCTGAGGCCGGCGGGGCGTCCGGCGGGAAGACGCGGTGGGCCGGCCGGGCGAGGCCGCTGTCGCACTCGACGCGGCCGCCGGGGCGCGGCGTCCGGCCTATCGCCGCGGGCGCCGGTCGCTCACGGATGCCTGTGGATCGGATCGAC
>NZ_BACT01001065.1:0-2238 GCF_000333255.1 Methylobacterium sp. B1
GACGCCGTTCCTGACATCCCCGCAGGTGGCGACCTCCCTCGCCGTGTTCGGCGCGGTCTACGCGCTGATCTTCGCGGCCGGCACCGTCTACATCTACCGCATGCTCAGGGCCGGCATCCTGCCGACGCCCGCGCATGCGGGGAGCGCCGCCAACCCCAAGAGGCCGCTCGCCGTACCGGGCGACAGTCCCGGCACACCCGGCGCCACGCCGACTGGCACACCGGCGGAGTGAGCAGCCATGATCGAATGCTGGGCCGCCGCCCTCGCCCTCACCCTGATGCTCTACGTGCTGCTCGACGGGTTCGACCTCGGCGTCGGCATGCTGTTCGGGATCGCCCCGGACGAGGCGGCGCGCCGCCACATGATGCAGGCGATCGCCCCGGTCTGGGACGGCAACGAGACCTGGCTGGTTCTGGCCGCGACGATCCTGTTCGGGGCCTTCCCCGCGGTCTACGCGCTGCTGCTCTCGGCCTTCTACCTGCCGCTCCTCCTGATGCTCGCGGCCCTGATCCTGCGCGGCGTCGCCTTCGAGTTCCGCTACAAGTCCCGGCGGCTGCGGCGGGTCTGGGACGCGGGCTTCGTCGGCGGCTCCTTTTGCGCGGCCTTCGTGCAGGGCGTGACGGTCGGGGCGCTGGTGCAGGAACTGCCGGTCCGGGACGGGCTCTATGTCGGTGGGGCGTTCGGGTGGCTCACGCCCTTCTCGCTGCTCTGCGGGCTCGGCCTGTGCCTCGGCTACGCGCTGCTCGGCGCCGCGTGGCTGTGCGGCAAGACCGAGTCCGACGTGCGCGACCTCGGCTTCCGGCTGCTGCCGCGGCTCCTGCTCGGGGTGCTGGCCTTCCTGGGCGCGGCCTTCGTGTACGCGCTGGCGATCAACCTGCGGGTGCTGCACCGCTGGATCGAGCGGCCCGAGATGCTGGTCCTGCCCCTCGTGGGGGCCGCGGCCTGCGCAGGGCTCCTCTACGCGGCGCGGCGCCGGAACGACGCCCTGCCGTTCCCGCTGGTGGCGCTGATCTTCGCCGCCGCCTTCGCGACGCTCGCCGCCTCGTTCCTGCCCTACATGGTGCCGTTCAGCGTGACGGTGACCGAGGCGGCGGCGCCGGAGGCGAGCCTGTCCTTCATGTTCTGGGGCGCGGGGATCGTGGTCCTGCCGATCACCCTGATCTACACCCTGGTCGTCTATCGGGTGTTCAAGGGGAAGGTCGACGTCGCCGAGCATTATGAGTGAGCCCGCGACCGGGCTCCCCGACCCGCCCCGGCCGCTGAGGCCGCGCCGTGGCCGGTGAGGTCGCGCTCTCCGAGGACGCGCCGGGCCTCCTGCAGCGCCTCGCCGCGTGGTGGCCGCGGGAGGCGGCCGAGGCCGTGCGCATCGCGCTCACCGCCATCGCGGCGATCTGGCTCGCCATGTGGCTCGAACTGGCGCTGCCGCACTGGGCCGGCTGGACGGTCATCTCGGTGACGCTCGCCACCCGCGCGGCCTCCCTGCGCAAGAGCCTGTGGCGGGCCGGCAGCACGCTTGTCGGCGTCACCGTCGCGATGGTGCTGGTGGCCAATTTCGCCCAGGCGACCCTGGCCTTCGACCTCGCGCTGGCCCTGTGGATGGGCCTGCTCACCGCGGCCTCCAGCGTCGAGAGCGGCCAGCGCGCCTACGGCTTCGCCTCCATGGGCTTCACGGTGCCGATCATCGCCCTGGCCGACGTGCAGAGCCCCGAGACGGTGTTCCAGATCGGCGTCGACCGCTGCTCGACGATTCTGCTCGGGATCGGCTGCGCCTACGCGTCGAACGTGTTCGTGGCGCCGGGCGTCCCCGCCGTCAGCCGCGCCCTGGCGGGGCGGCTCGAGGCGGCCGCGCAGGCCTGCGACGCCTGGATGGCCGCCCTGCGGCGGGGCGAGCGGCCGGGCCCGATGCCCATCGCCGCCGTGATGACGCTCGGCGAGGAGGTCACCGACACGTTCACCGAGCAGCCCTCCCTCCGTTCCGGCGGCCGGGGGATCCGCAACGCCGCCCCCCGGCTGCGGCGCGTGCTCGCTGCAGGCCTGCTGCGGGCCCTGCTGCCGGACCGGCCGGGATCGCGCTCGACCGACCTGATCGGGGCCGGCGGGGCGATCGCCGTCCGGCAGATCGGGCGCGTCCGGGTCTCGGCGCGGCTCCTGCGGGCCGGGGGCCGGGTGGGACGGCGGCGCGTGCCGTTCCGCCCGCACCTGCTCCTGTGGAACGACCTGGACGGGACGGCGGCACGC
>NZ_BACT01001064.1:0-16148 GCF_000333255.1 Methylobacterium sp. B1
CGGGTAGGGCCGGATCGGGAAGCGCGGATGGCCGCGTCCTTCGGTTCCGCGCTTGGCGCGCCCGATCCGGACCCGCGCGTCGAGGGCGAGCACGCCGGTCTCTTCGGCCAGAAGCGGGTTGATATCGAGTTCGCGCACCTGCGGCAGGTCGGCGGCGAGCTGGGACAGCTTCACCAGCGTCAGCGCGATCGCCCCGAGATCGGCGGCGGGCACGTCGCGATAGGCTTCGAGGCGCCGCGCGACCCGGGTGCGGGCGATGAGGTCGCGCGCGAGGGTCAGGTCCAGCGGCGGCAGGCCGAGGGCGCGGTCGTCGATCACCTCCACGGCGGTGCCGCCCCGGCCGAAGACCACGACCGGGCCGAACACCGCATCCTCGGCGAGCCCGGCGATCAGCTCGCGGCGCTGGCCGCGGCGGACCATCGGCTGCACGGCAAAACCGGTCACCCGGGCATCTGGCCGCTCACGGCGCGCGCGGGCCAGGATGCTGCGGGCCGCGTCCGCCACGTCGGCCTCGCTGGTCAGGTCGAGATGGACACCGCCGATGTCGGATTTGTGCACCACGTCCGGCGAGACGACCTTCAGCGCCACCGTTCCGCCCGCCGCGATGATCGGCCACGCGGCCGCCGCCGCCGCGTCCTTGTCGGGCGCCAGCGTGATCGGCACGGTCGGAATCCCGTAGGCCTCCAAGAGGCCGTTGACCGCCACCGGGTCGAGCCAGGCGGCCCCCTGTTGCAGCGCCCCGGCGACGATCGAGCGGGCCCGCGCCGTGTCGGGGGAGAAGTCCCGCGGCAGCGAGTCCGGCGTGCGCATCAGGTCGTCCTGCGCCTCGCGGTAGCGCACGAGGTGCAGGAAGCCCTCGATCGCCTCGGAATCGGTGGTGAAGTGCGGGATCCCGGCCTGCGCGAAGGTCTCGCGCCCCGCCTCCGCGTCGCCCAACGAGACCGCGAAGACGGGCTTCTTGCGGGATTGGCCGGCCCGGGCGGTCTCGACCGTCTCGGCGATGGCACGCGCCACCGCGCCCGCCTCCGAACGAATCGTGGGCACGTGGATCGCCAGCACGGCGTCGCTCGTCCGATCGGTCAGCAGGGGTGCCAGCGCGGCGGAGAAGGCCGGCCCGGCGGCATCGATGCCGAGATCGAGAGGGTTGCCCGGCGCGCGGCCGTCCGCCTCGGCGGGCGCCGCCAGGGTCCCGGCCCGCTCGATCAGCCGATCCGCGGCGAGCAGCCCGATGCCGCGGCCGTTCGACACGATCGCCAGCCGGTGGCCCGGAAAGGGCCGCTGGCGCCCCAGGGTCTCCACAGCGGAGAACATCGCGTCGAGGTCCGGCACGGCCAGCAGGCCCGCCCGCCGGAACGCCGCCGCGTAGACCGCATCCGGACGGGCCAGGGCGCCGGTATGGGTGGCGGCGGGCGTGTCCGGGCGGTGCCGGGCCGCCCGAAGCACCACGACGGGCTTGGCCCGCGCGGCGGCCCGGGCGGCCGACATGAAGCGGCGGCATCCGCGACCCCGTCGAGGCAGAGCAGGATCGCGCGGGTTAATAATCGGCAGGGAAGTGGTTGAGCAAATCGGCCACGCCGATATCGAGGACGCTGCCGAGCGACAGAACCGCCGAGAAGCCGGTCCCGTGGCGGGCGCCCCAGGCGACGATGGCGGCCGCGACCGTGCCGGATTGCGAGACGAGGGCGAGGTCGCCGGACGCGGGGGCATGGGCGAACAGGCTGGCGTTGAGCTTGGCACCCGGCACCGCGAGGCCGGCGCTGTCGGGACCGAGCAGGCGCAGGCCGTGGGCGCGGGCGATCCGGTGGGCGACCGGGCCGGGATCGTCCGGCTCGGACCCGAGCCGGGCGGTGAGGATCACCGCCGCCCCGGCGCCGATCGCGGCGGCCTGCGCGACGACCTCGGGCACGCGCGGCGGCGGCACCGCGATCAGAACGAGATCGGGGGCGACGGGGAGATCCGCGACCCTGGGCACGCAGGGCAGCCCCTCGACCGTCGCCTGATCGGGCTGGACCGGCAGGATCGCGCCGGGAAAGCCCGCGGCGCGCAGGCTGTCGAACACGCTGCGCCCCAGTGAGCCCACGCGGGCGACCGCACCCACCAGGGCGACCGACCGGGGCGCCAGCAGTTTGTCGAACCGGTATGTGCTCATGACCGGCGGCTCACGGCGCCGCCGTCACGGGATGAGCTTCCGCAGGCCGTTCGTGCCGGCACGCATCTGGTCCCCCGCTTCGTCCGATCGGGCACGGCTCATGGAACGCCCGCCGCCCCCTCAGATGGCGCGATCCGGCGCGCCTGCAACGCCCGAGCGCCACGCGACATTGGGACACCGAACGATCGCCCCGACGGCATCGTTGGCGACGTCTTTTTGTCCAATATCCAGCGCGCTTTATCCACTCCAAGACGGCAGTTGTGGGCGTGTGTAGATTGGTCTTGCTATTAAATTCCCACCACCATAGTAACTGCTGCTTAACTACCCTGTATCGGGTTGAGCAGAGACAGATTCCGGCCGGCACCTCGGGTTGGCGGCGAGCCGGGATCGACAGGAGGTTATGGGATGGACGCCACGGGTGAAGGGCAACCGGACTATCTCGCGCTGTCCGTCGACATCGTGTCGGCCTTCGTGAGCAACAATCCGGTGCCTGCGCCGGAGCTGCCCGGGCTCATCGCGGCCATCCACGCGACGCTGCACGGTCTCGGCGAGCCGGCCATCACGCCGACGGAGGAGTTGAGGCCGGCCGTGCCGGTCCGGCGCTCGGTCCAGCCTGACTTCATCGTGTGTCTGGAGGACGGCAAGAAGTTCAAGTCGCTCAAGCGCCATCTGCGCACGCACTACAACCTCACGCCCGAGGAATACCGGACGAAATGGGGCCTTCCGCCCGATTATCCGATGGTGGCGCCGAACTACGCCGCGGCGCGCTCCAGTCTCGCCAAGAGCATGGGCCTCGGCCACCAGCGGCGGAAGGGCTGAGGGCGCGCCGAGCGCGTCCACAGCTTTCGGATCCGGGTTAGGCATCGGGCAAGCCAAGCTTGCGAGGGTCAGGGGCCCGTCAGCGCCTCAGAGACCCGATGCCCGGCAAGCCCAATCCCGTTGCCCGCCTGTTCTGGACGGCCGTGATCGGCCTTCCGTTCGGGCTCTGGTACGGCCGGCCGGCCCTGGCCGCGACGGGCCTAGCCCTCGTCCTGGTCCTGATCCGGCATCTCGGGCGCAAGCGCCGCTTCCGTGCCCGGGTGCGGCGGATCGCCCGGGCGCATGCCGACACGCTGGCGCTGCGGCGGCGTCAGGAGAGCTACTGCGATCCTTACGGCAACTGGATCGAGGACGGTTGGCTGCGCGAGCGGGACTACTTTCTCGACCGGACCGTCCTGCCGCAGCTCGGCCCCCGCTTCGCCGACCTCGCCGAGGTGGAGCACGCGCGGATGCTGGCGATCATCGAGGCCGAGGCGGCGGCCGTCGCCCTCCCGGAGGAGGACGAGGCGCCGGGGGACGGGCTGGACTACGAGCGCTACTGCGCCGAGCGCCTGAC
Source organism: Methylobacterium sp. B1 (assembly GCF_000333255.1). Lineage (NCBI taxonomy): Bacteria > Pseudomonadati > Pseudomonadota > Alphaproteobacteria > Hyphomicrobiales > Methylobacteriaceae > Methylobacterium > Methylobacterium sp. B1. The sequence goes on from NZ_BACT01001064.1 coordinate 3,525, forward strand.
CCGGGCGGGCTGGCGGACGCACCGGACGCCGGCGAGCGGCGACCAGGGCGCCGACATCGTCGCGGTGCAGGACGGCCTGCGCCTCGTGGTGCAATGCAAGCGGCTGAGCAAGCCCGTCGGCAACGCCGCCGTGCAGGAAGCGGCCGCGGCGCTGCGCTACTGGGACGGGGACCGGGCCGCCGTGGTCTCCAATGCCGGCTTCACCCCGGCCGCGCGCCGGCTCGCCACGGCGACCGGCGTGCTCCTGATGCATCACGAGGCGCTGGACACCCTCGACGCGCACGACCTCGCGGAGGCGTGACGGTCGTCAGGCAAGCGGCCCGGGGATGGCGGTCTCCGCCTCGCTGAGCAGCCGCGCCTCGTGCCGACGCACGAACAGCCAGAGGGCCAGGCCTCCGAACACCACGAGCGCCAGCAGGGTCAGGCCGACCGGGCCGACGATGTGCTCGATCTGGCGCCCGCAATAGTAGGAGCCGATCCCCATGCTGCCGGCCCAGACGACGCCGCCGAGGGCGTTGAAGGCGAAGAAGCGCCGGGCATCCAGACGGTTGACCCCGGCGAGCACGGCCGCGTAGGCGCGCAGCATCGCGGTGAAGCGGCCGAAGAACACGATCTTGCCGCCGTGCCGGCGGAACAGATACTGGCCGAGCTTGAGCCGCCCGTGATCGAGGGCGATGAGGTGACCGTAGCGCAGGAGCAGCGGCATGCCCCAGCGCCGCCCCGCCCAATAGCCGACATTGTCGCCCAGGATCGCCGCCGCCGCGGCCGCGGCGATGACAAGGCCGATATTCAAATTGTCGGTGCTGCCCGCATAGACGGCGGCCGAGATCAGCACCGTCTCGCCGGGGCATGGCACGCCGGCGCTCTCGAGGGTGATGATCACGAAGATCGCGATGTATCCGTAATTCGCGATCAGCTCGGCGATGGGCAGATCGTTCAGGAAGGCCATGCGGTCCTCGGGGCCGGTCTCCGGGCAAAGCCCGGCGACACAAGCGGATGGATCGTGGCCTTAAAAGGGCCGATCCGCGGAGCGCGGCGCGGTCAGAGGACCTTCAGCAGGGCCTCGGCGCCCGAGGCCTCCGCCTTCGAGGGCGTCTCCTCGACGTTGAGGATCCGGACGACGCCGTCCTCGACCAGCATCGAGTAGCGCTTCGAGCGCATCCCGAGGCCGAAACCCGTGCCGTCCATCTCGAGGCCGATGGCCTTGGCGAAATCGGCGTTGCCGTCGGCCAGGAATTCCAGCCCTTCCGCGCCGCTCGCCTTCGACCACGCGTCGAGCACGAACACGTCGTTGACGCTCGTCACCGCAATGGCATCGACGCCGCGTCCGAGGATCTCGTCCTTGTGGGTGACGAAGCCCGGCAGGTGGTTGCGGTGGCAGCTGGGGGTGAACGCGCCCGGCACGCCGATCAGGACCACGCGCCGGCCCTTGAACACGTCGTCGGTGGTGCGCGCGATCGGGCCCTCGGGGCCGATCACCCGGAAGGTGGCCTGGGGCAGGTGGTCGCCGACCTGGATCATCGCGGGTCCCTCGTTGTCGCGCGCTGGGATGGCGCGCGTGAGCAGCGCGCCTGACCTAGCGTGGCAGGGGATGCCTGTCGAGGATGCGGCCCAGTCCGGCTTGAACCACACGCACGGGCCGAGGCGCTTGATGCCGAGGCGCTTGATCTTGTGAGACCGCTCGATCCGCGCCCTCTGCTCCCCAACGTCGAGAGTGGGAGAGGGCACGAAACCCGCCGTGACCATCGGGCCGCGGCCGCAACCGCGCCGGCCGCGACCCGGACCGACTACGGCATTGCGGGACACGGATTGCGACGCGCACAAGCTTGAGGGAGGCTTGCTGCGTCCCTATTGCCCGCTGGACAACCAGGAGACGGGGCGTAGCATGGACGCATGGCGCACCCTCCGCACCGCAGGCCCGATCCCCCGTCGGCAGCGTCTTCGCTGGCCGGCAAGGCCGCGTCGCCGCTTCAGACGGAGCTGTCGGGTCCGAACTTCCTCGACGGGCAATTCCTCGTGGCCATGCCCGGCATGGCCGACGAGCGCTTCGCCCGTTCGGTGATCTATGTCTGCGCCCATTCCGCCGACGGGGCGATGGGCATCATCGTCAACAAGGCGGCGACCGACATCAGCATGCCGGACCTCTTGGTCCAGCTCGACGTGGCGCCCGAGGCGGATGCGATTCGCCTGCGCGAGCGGGTCGGCCACATGCCGGTCCTGATGGGCGGTCCGGTGGAAGGACGGCGCGGCTTCGTGCTCCACAGCGACGATTTTCACATCCAGCAATCGACGCTGATCATCGACGACGGCATCTGCCTGACCGCAACCGTGGAGATCCTCCGCGCCATCGCCAGCGGCGAGGGGCCGGCGAGCGCCGTGCTCGCGTTGGGCTATGCCGGCTGGCAGGCGGGGCAGCTGGAGAGCGAGATCATGGCCAATGGCTGGCTCAACTGCCCGGCCGACCCGGCCCTGATCTTCAACGCCGACCTCGACGCCAAGTACGACCTCGCCCTGCGGGCCAACGGCATCGACCCGGCGATGCTGTCGATGACCGCCGGCCGGGCCTGATCGACATCGACCTCAGAGATTTGCGGCGCCCCGGTGCTTGCAAGCGGGGCAATCCCGCCGGCCCAGGCTGTCCGGTCCCAGGCTGTCCGGCCTCCTGCCGCCCTGAGCCGCTGCCCAGCGTTCGCGATGACGCGGGCGTCAGAGCGCCGGGCCGACGGACCCGGCGCGCCGCACTTCCACCTATTCCGGAAGCACGTCGCCGCCGCCGGCCGCGTCCGGGTTCATGCCTTCGACGGCGGGCTTGGGACGCGGCCTGCGCGGCGCGACGGCGGCCGTGGGCGTCGCCGTGTTGGCGCCAAGCCGGGTCGCCAGGGCCAGGGCGCGGTTCTCCGTCACCCGCAGGTGGCAGAACCCGTGTGTGCCCTCCCGCGCATAGGTGCGGCAGAGCTGCTCCCGGTCCGACGAGAAGGCCGCCTGCTCGCTGACGATCGGCCGCACGTCCTCGCGCCGGGCGCGCTGGGTCATCAGCTTGTAATTGTCCCGAACGGCCTTGTCGGCGACGCCCCGGGCGGTGTCGAACTCGCCGGCCCGCGGGATCAGGGTGGCGGCGGCCGGCCCCCAGAGGCCCACCGGCGTCGTGGCGCAATCCGCCGCCGAGAAGGTACAGATCGGGCCCGCACCGAGGCTCGAGACCAGGACGCCGCCCTCGGTCACGTCGAAGCGCAGCGGGCACTCGGCCCCGGCCGCCTCGAAGCGCGGCACGCCCTCGGGCTTGCCCTCGGCGCTGAGCGTCACCGGGTTGCCGCCGGCGAGGGGAACCGTGCAGGATTCCGCCGGCTGCGAGATCTTGGTCCCCGGCAGCTTGATCCGTGCCGTGATGGCGGTGCCGGACCGTTCCAGCTTCAGGGTTCCGGACAGGCCGTTGAGCTGCAGATCCTGGCCGATCACGCCGTCCTCGGAGGGCGTCTTCAGAACGATCGGGCGGGCCGGCGCAGGGGCGGGCCGGGGCGCCTCAGGGGCCGCGGGCGGACCCGGCTCGCCCGGCGCGGCCGGAGCCGGCGGCGCCTCCGGGAGGCCGCGGGGCGGCACCGGCGGCCGCTCCGGCTTGATGCCGAACAGGCGCTCGAAGAAATTCTGGGCCTGCGCCGGAGGGGCGGCGAGCATCCCGGGCGCCGCGACGGCGACCGCCAGGATCGGAAGCAGGAGACTGCGGATCGGGCGCATCGGACTCTACGACGGGGACACGAAGTGGCGGGGCCACGCGCAACCCCTTGTCGAAGCGTTAACACGGCGTCGATGGCGCCGACGTGGCAGCGAAGCAACAAAATGCAGTCACGCCGCCGGGCAGAGGGCGGCCCTGCGGCGAGATCCTGCCGGAATGACAAGGATATGGCGCGCCTGTGCGGGATGAATGCCGCCGCGCAGGCTTCGCCTTGCGAGCCCGGAACGGGGTTCTTATATCGCCCTCGACGCGGGATTGCGCGCTGGGTTTCAGCCGTTCACGGCCCTTGATCCGGCCCGGGTCCCATACTCACATCACCTCCGTACACCGCCATGGGCCGAGCTGCTTCGGGGCTCGGCGGTCTGCTTGAACGCGACGAAAAGAGGGATCCCGCCATGGGTAAAGTTATCGGCATCGACCTGGGCACCACCAATTCCTGCGTGGCCGTGATGGATGGCACGCAGCCCAAGGTCATCGAGAATTCGGAAGGCGCGCGCACCACGCCGTCGATCGTCGCCTTCACGGATGACGGCGAGCGGCTCGTCGGCCAGCCGGCCAAGCGCCAGGCGGTCACGAACCCCGAGCGCACGTTCTTCGCCATCAAGCGGCTGATCGGCCGCACCTACGACGATCCGCTGACCCAGAAGGACAAGGGCCTCGTCCCCTACAAGATCGCCCGCGGCGACAACGGCGACGCCTGGGTCGAGGCGGACGGCAAGAAGTATTCGCCGTCGCAGATCTCCGCCTTCACGCTGCAGAAGATGAAGGAGACCGCGGAGGCCCATCTCGGCCAGCCGGTGACGCAGGCCGTCATCACCGTCCCCGCCTACTTCAACGACGCCCAGCGCCAAGCCACCAAGGATGCCGGCAAGATCGCGGGCCTTGAGGTTCTGCGCATCATCAACGAGCCGACCGCGGCGGCGCTCGCCTACGGCCTCGACAAGAAGAAGGCCGGCACGATCGCGGTCTACGACCTCGGCGGCGGCACCTTCGACGTGTCGATCCTCGAGATCGGCGACGGCGTGTTTGAGGTGAAGTCCACCAACGGCGACACCTTCCTGGGCGGCGAGGACTTCGACAACCGGATCGTCGAATACCTGACCTCCGAGTTCAAGAAGGAGCAGGGCATCGACCTGACCAAGGACAAGCTCGCCCTCCAGCGCCTCAAGGAGGCGGCCGAGAAGGCCAAGATCGAGCTGTCCTCGGCCACCCAGACCGAGATCAACCTGCCCTACATCACCGCCGACAACACCGGCCCGAAGCACCTCGCGCTGAAGCTCAGCCGGGCGAAGTTCGAGTCGCTGGTCGACGATCTGGTGCAGCGGACGATCGAGCCCTGCCGCAAGGCGCTCAAGGATGCCGGCGTCTCGGCCTCCGAGATCGACGAGGTGGTGCTGGTCGGCGGCATGATCCGCATGCCGAAGATCCAGGAGGTGGTGAAGTCCTTCTTCGGCAAGGAGCCCCACAAGGGCGTCAACCCGGATGAGGTCGTGGCCATCGGCGCCGCCGTGCAGGCCGGCGTTCTCCAGGGCGACGTCAAGGACGTGCTGCTCCTCGACGTGACCCCGCTGTCGCTGGGCATCGAGACGCTGGGCGGCGTGTTCACCCGGCTCATCGACCGCAACACCACGATCCCGACCAAGAAGTCCCAGACCTTCTCGACGGCGGAGGACAACCAGAACGCCGTCACGATCCGGGTCTTCCAGGGCGAGCGCGAGATGGCGGCCGACAACAAGCTGCTCGGCCAGTTCGACCTCGTCGGCATCCCGCCGGCGCCCCGCGGCATGCCGCAGATCGAGGTGACCTTCGACATCGACGCCAACGGCATCGTCAACGTGACGGCCAAGGACAAGGCGACCAACAAGGAGCACCAGATCCGCATCCAGGCCTCGGGCGGCCTGTCGGACGCCGACATCGACCGGATGGTGAAGGACGCCGAGGCGAATGCCGAGGCCGACAAGAAGCGCCGCGAGCTGGTCGAGGTGAAGAACCAGGGCGAGAGCCTGATCCACGCCACCGAGAAGTCGGTGACCGAGTACGGCGACAAGGTCCCGGCCGCCGACAAGGGCGCCATCGAGACCGCGATGACCGCGCTCAAGACCGCCCTCGAGGGTGAGGATGTCGAGGCGATCAAGGCCCGCACCACGGACCTGATGCAGGCCTCGATGAAGCTCGGCGAGGCCATGTACGCCGCCAATCAGGCGGCGGGCCCCGACGCCGGTGCCGAGGCGGCCTCCGAGAAGAAGGACGACGTCATCGACGCCGACTTCCAGGAGGTCGATGAGAAGGACCAGAAGAAGCGCGCCTGAGGCGCGGGTCGGAGACGACCGTGCGGGGCCGGAGCGATCCGGCCCCGCCTTTGCTTGACACGCGCTGTTGCGCAGGCGCCGCAGGACGCGGGATATCGCCCGGATCGGAGCCGCGGGCTGCCGGCCCGTGCTAGAGCGCGAATCGCGACGTGCATCGGTCCGCACATCCTGCGCAAACCCGCGTCCCGAAGCCCCGCCGCGGCGGGCGTCGGCGCGGCGGGGTCCAGGGATCACGGCGCCGTCTGGACGCCTCCTGCGAGGCGGCTGCGCCGCGCCCCGAGACAGGGCGCGGATGGATTGTCCGGAGACGGGTTGGGATGTCGAAGCGGGACTATTACGAGATCCTGGGGGTCACCAAGACCGCCACGGAAAGCGAGATGAAGGTCGCCTTCCGCAAACTCGCGATGACCTTTCATCCCGACCGCAATCCCGGCGACAAGGACGCCGAGATTAAGTTCAAGGAGATCAACGAGGCCTATCAGTGCCTCTCCGACGGCCAGAAGCGTGCCGCCTACGACCGGTTCGGCCACGCGGCCTTCAGCCAGGGCGGGGGCGGCGGTCCCGGATTCGGCAACGAGTTCGGCGACTTCATGTCGGATATCTTCGACAATTTCTTCGGTGACGGCCGCGGCGGCGGCGGCGGCGCGCGCGGGCGCGGCGGCACACCGGGCCGCGAGCGCGGGGCGGATCTGCGCTACAACCTCGAGATCACCCTGGAGGAGGCCTTCACCGGCAAGGCCGAGACCATCCGGATCCCGACCTCGGTGACCTGTGAGGCCTGTGACGGCTCGGGCGCCAAGCCGGGCTCGAAGCCCCGGACCTGCCCGACCTGCGCGGGCTACGGCCGCGTCCGGGCCGCCCAGGGCTTCTTCGCCATCGAGCGTACCTGTCCGAACTGCCACGGCCGCGGCGAGATCGTCGACGATCCCTGCACGTCCTGCCAGGGCGCGGGCCGCGTCAACCGCGAGCGCACCCTCTCCATCAACGTGCCCGCGGGGGTCGATGACGGCCTGCGCATCCGGCTCGCCGGCGAGGGCGAGAGCGGCCTGCGCGGCGGGCCGGCCGGCGACCTCTACGTCTTCCTGTCGATCAAGCAGCACGAATTCTTCCAGCGCGACGGGGCCGACCTGTTCTGCCGGGTGCCGATCTCGATGGTGACGGCCGCCCTCTCGGGCGAGATCACCGTGCCGGTGATCGACGGCTCGCAGACGCAGGTGCGCATCCCTGCGGGCACGCAGACCGCCAAGCAGTTCCGCATCAAGGGCAAGGGCATGCCGGTGCTCCGCTCGCGGGAGGTCGGCGATCTCTACATCCAGGTCTTCGTCGAGACCCCGCAGAACCTGACCAAGCGCCAGCGCGAGCTGCTCCAGGAGTTCGATCAGTCGGCCTCGCCGGAGAATCATCCCGAATCCGCCGGCTTCTTCTCGAAGGTCCGGGACTTCTTCGGGGGCGCGGTCCGGCCGTGAGCCGGATCCGAATCCTGGGAAGACCCGTTATGCAAGCGGCCGGCGTGGCTTGGGTCCCCTAGGCGACGCGCCGCCTTGACTGTAAGACAACGCCGTTCTTCAGCCTTTCATTCTCATTCGGCATCAAGGAATCCAGGACTTGCCGCCGCTCCGCCGTCCCAACGCGAAGGCTCCTGTCGGCAGGAGCGCGATTTTCGGGCCGCGGCGCGACCCCCTGGAGGACGAGGCTCGGTTCCTGCGTTCGTGGCTCGAGCGGCCCCTCGTCACGGGTGCGGTGACGCCGTCGGGCAAGATGCTCGCGCGCACCATGGCCGCCTATGTCGACCCGCGCCTGGAAGGACCGGTGGTCGAACTCGGCCCCGGCACCGGTCCCGTGACCGAAGCGCTGATCCGGCGCGGCGTTGCGCCGGAGCGCCTGATCCTCGTGGAATTCAATCCCGATTTCTGCCGCCTCCTGACCCACCGCTTCCCCGGTGTGCGGGTCATTCAGGGCGATGCCTACAACATGCGGGCGAGCCTTCAGGACGTGCTGACGCAGCCCGCGGCGGCCACGATCTCGAGCCTGCCGCTGTTCACCAAGCCGTTGGAGCAGCGGCTGGACCTGCTCAACACCGCCCACGACCTGATGCGGCCGGGGGCTCCGTTCGTGCAGTTCACCTACGCGGTCGTGCCGCCGATCCCGGCCCGTTGCGAAGCCGGCAGCTATACCGCCGACCGTTCCAACCGGGTCTGGCTGAACCTGCCCCCGGCCCGGGTCTGGGTCTATCGCCGACCCTGACATGAACACGGCCTGAGCGAACAGGTCACGTTTGCGTCAACTTGAAAGGCACATACCTGAGACACGGCCGGACGCGCCAACGCGGCCGGCGTGGAACAGGAAAGCGCCGATGTTCACCAAGACTGCACGGACCCGCTTTGCAGCCGCCCTTGCCTTCGGCGGGCTGGCCTTTGCGGCCCCGGCCATGGCCGCTCCGCTGAGCCTCGACGCCGGGCTTCAGGCTGACAGCGGGGACATCCACACCGTCCAGTATGGCTACGGCTACGGTCCCCGTCACGGCGGCTGGGGCCACCATGGCTTCGGTCCGCGCCATCATCATCATGGCGGCTGGGGACGGGGACGCCATTACGGCTGGCGCAACCATGGCTTCGGCCCGCGTCACCACCATCATGGCGGCTGGGGCCATCGCCACGGCTACGGCCGCTGGTAAGCACAGACGGCGTGCGTCTCGCTCAGGCGGGGCGCGCGCCGGCCCTCACGCCGGCCCTCATGCCGGCCCTCATGCCGCCCTCACCCGTTCGATGACGGGCGGCCGCTCCGACGGCGCGTCGCCGATCCGGCAGGCGGCGCGCAAGGCAGCCTCCGCGCGATCCGCCGAGGCCTCATCGGCGGCGTGGACGACCCCCAGCAGGCCACCGGACGCACCGGGGCCGGCGAGATCCGTGAAGCCCACACGCGGATCGATGGAATCCCCCGGCTGCGTCCGCCCGCCACCGAGCCCGATCACCGCCAGGCCGAGGGCCCGTGTGGCGACCGCCGCAACGGTCCCATCCTGGTGGACCGGCCGCCGCACCGGCGCCGCGGGCAGATAGGTTGCCGGCCTCTCCAGCAGATCACCCGGCCCGCCGAGAGCCGTGACCATGCGGGCGAAGCAATCGGCCGCCCGGCCCGACGCGAGCGCCTGCTCCAGTCGCTCGGCGGCGCTGTCGCGGTCCGGCGCCAGACCTCCGACGACCAGCATCTCGGCTCCCAGTGCCAGCGTGACCGCGTGGAAGCGCGGCTCGCGGCGGTCGCCTGTCAGATACGCGATCGCGTAGGCGACCTCGACGGCGTTGCCGGCCGCACTGGCCAGCGGCGCATCCATGTCGGTGATCAGCGCGGCGGTGCGCAGGCCGGCGCCCTCCGCCACCGTGACGATGCTCTCGGCCAGGGCCCGCGCCTCCGGCAGCGTCGCCATGAAGGCCCCGCCCCCCTGCTTGACGTCCATCACCAGCCCGTCGAGCCCGGCGGCGAGCTTCTTCGACAGGATCGAGGCGGTGATCAGGTCGAGGGACTCGACCGTGCCGGTCACGTCGCGGATCGCGTAGAGGCGTCGGTCGGCCGGGGCGAGGTCGGCGGTCTGGCCGATGATCGCGCAGCCGACGTCCCGGACGACCCTGCGGAACGCGTCCAAACCGGGCGTCGCATCATAGCCCGGGATACTGCCGAGCTTGTCCAGCGTCCCGCCTGTATGGCCGAGGCCGCGTCCCGAAATCATCGGCACGTAGCCGCCGCAGGCCGCGACCATCGGCGCCAGCGGCAGGCTCACCGCGTCGCCGACGCCGCCGGTCGAGTGCTTGTCGAGGACCGGCCCCGGCAGATCCCAGGCGAGGACACGGCCCGACTCGGCCATCGCGCGGGTCAGGGCCACCCGCTCCGGAAGGGAAAGCCCGCGGAAGAACACCGCCATGGCGAAAGCCGCCGGCTGCCCCTCCCCACCGTGCCGTCGGTGAGGCCACGGACGAAAGCGTCGATCGCCTCCGGGTCGAGGGGAAGGCCGTCGCGCTTGGCCCGGATCGTCTCCTGAGGCAGCCGCACGTTCACGACTCCCGGGCCTGGATCAAGGCCGCGAACAGGCTGCTCGCCCCGAGCCGGAAGGTCTTGGGGCTCACCCAGGCGGGACCCATGAGGCGGTCGGCAAGAGCCAGGTAGGTGGCTGCGTCGGCAATGCTGCGCAGGCCGCCGGAGACCTTGAGGCCGGCGGGCCGGCCGCTCGCCCGGATCTCATCCAGCATCGCCTCGGCAGCCGCCGGCGTCGCCGAGACCGCGCTCTTGCCCGTGGAGGTCTTCAGGAAGTCGGCGCCCGCCTCCAGGGCGATCCGGCTGGCCTCCCGGATCCGATCGGGATCGGCGAGCTCGCCCGTCTCCAGGATCACCTTGAGGATCGCGGATCCGCAGGTGTCGCGCACCGCCTCCACCATGTCGCGGGCGATCGCCGCCTCGCCCCGCAACAGGGCGCGGTAAGGCAGGACGAGGTCGATCTCGTCCGCCCCGTCGCGCAGGGCCTCGGCGGTATCGTCGGTGCCGCGGGCGCAATCCTCGCCACCGTCCGGGAAGTTGATCACCGTGGCGATCCGGATGCCGGTGCCCGCGAGCGCCCGCGCGCCCTGCTCGATGAAGCGCGGCCAGACGCAGATCGCCGCGACGCCGCCGCGCTTCGCGTCCCGGCAGAGGGCGTCGATCCTGGGTTCGGTGCAGGTCTCGCCGAGATCGGTGAGGTCGAGGAGCGGCAGGGCCCGGCGGGCGACCGCGCCGGCTTCGGACTCAGTCATCGGCGGTCTCTCCATCGGGCAGATGGGCCACGAAGGCCCGGATCAGGCGGCCGAGATCCTCCGCGGCCCGCGCCGCCACCGCCTTCGTCTCCGCGTGGTGCGGCGCCCCCCCGGCGATCCCGGCCGCGAGGTTCGTCACCACCGAGACCGCCGCCACCGGCAGGTCGAGGAATCGGGCGAGGATCACCTCGGGCACCGTGGACATGCCCACGAGGTCGGCCCCCAGGATGCCGGCCATCCGGACCTCCGCGGGCGTCTCGAAGCTCGGGCCGGAGAACCACGCGTAGATCCCCTCCCCGAGGGGCAGGCCGCAGGCCGCCGCCGCCGCGCGCAGCCGCGTCCGCAGATCCGGATCGTAGGCCGCGGTCATCGGCACGAACCGGGCGTCGCTGGCCTCGCCGATCAGCGGGTTCAGGCCGGACAGGTTGATGTGGTCGGCGAGCAGCACGAGGCTGCCCGGCCCCGTCCCAGGCTGCAGCGATCCGGAGGCGTTGGTGAGCAGCAGACGCCGGGCGCCGAGGTGCCGGGCGCAAGCGAGGGGCACCCGCATCACCGCCGGATCGCCGCGCTCGTAGGCGTGGGCCCGCCCCTCGAAGATCAGGACCGGCCGCCCCGCGAGGCGACCGCGGTGCAGCCGGCCGCCGTGACCGCTGACGCCCGGCCCCGGAAAACCGGGAATCGCCGCGTAGTCGAGGACGATGGCATCCGTGAGAGCGGCGGCGATGCCGCCGAGGCCGGTGCCGGTGACCACCGCGCAGGCGTAGGGTCCTGCGAAACCGGCGTCGCGCAGGGCGTCGCGGGCAGCCGCCTCACTCACCCAGCGTCTCCGGGCCGAAGGATTCCGGCAGCAGCTCCGCCAAGGTGAAGCTGCGGGCGACGCCGCCCGGTCCGGCGGCATGAATCGGCGTGTCCGGTCCGGCGAACTCGCGGATCCGCTGGCGGCAGGCACCGCAGGGCGTCACCAAGCCGACGCCGTCGCCGCAGACCAGGATCGCCGCGATGCGCCGGCCTCCGGCCGCCACCATGGCGGCGATCGCTCCGGCCTCCGCGCAGGTCCCGACCGGGTAGGCGGCGTTCTCCACGTTGCAGCCGGCATGGATGACGCCGCGCTCGTCGCGGAGCGCCGCACCGACCGGGAAGCGGGAATAGGGCGCATGCGCCCGGTCACGCACCGCCCGGGCGGCCTCGAACAGGGCGGCGAGCCCGTCATCGTCCCGTGCTGAATCCGCGGCCTGCATGGCCGATCTTTGGCACCCGCCGGGGCGCCCTGTCGAGGGGGCCTGTCGAAGGGGCCGGGGCGGGGTCAGCGCCCTCCGGCCGGGTACCGCCGGGACGCCGTCAGCGGATCGCCGCGCCGAGGAGGCGCGCCGCCTGCCGGAGATCCGTGTCGTCCCGCGGGCCGCTCAGGGCGTAGGCCGTGTCGCCGGCATTCCACGACACGACGTCGCCGTCATCCGAGCCGGTGAGCGTCGTCGGACCGCCGCGGATGCCGCGGGTGGCGAACAGCGACGCCTCGCCGAACCGACCGGCCTCCAGAGCGACCTCGATCCCGGTGCCGTGCCGGGCGGGGAAGACCTGGATGTCGCGGACGCGCCAGCCATCCGGCAGGGCCGGGAGATCGATACCCGTCGCCGAGCGCAGGCGCGGCCGGTCGTAGACCGGATCGTCGGCTTGGCCGCCCATGCTCTTGCGCAGCTGCGCAACGACCCGGGCCTGGCGCGCATCCGCGATCAGGGCCGGGTCCGGCGTCGCCGCCTGGGTGTCGGGAACGCCGAAGCGGCCGATCTCGTCATGGGCGAGCCAGCCCGCC
>NZ_BACT01001063.1:0-2369 GCF_000333255.1 Methylobacterium sp. B1
CGCTGACGGCGACCCTGCCGGCGGATGCCCCGCCGAACGACGCCCTCGACCCGCCCCTGGTGGCGGCGATCGCGGCGTTCCAGGCGCGCCACGGCCTCCCCGACAGCGGCATACTTGGCCGACTCACCATCAATGCGCTCAACGTGCCCGCTGCGGTGCGCCAGCGCCAGCTCGCCGCCTCCGCGGCCCGGTTGATGGGCTCGAAATTCCCGTTCGGCGACCGCTACGTCGTGGTCAACATCCCGTCCGCCGCCGTGGAGGCGGTGGAGAACGGCGCCGTTGCGCGCCGCTACGTCGCGGTGGTCGGCTCCCCCGACAAGGCGACGCCGCCGGTCGAGACGCGGATCACCGACATCAACTTCAACCCGACCTGGACCGTCCCGGCCTCGGTGGTGAAGAACGAGATCATCCCGCAGATGCGCAAGAATCCGGGCTATCTCGCCAAGAACCACATCCGGATCCTCGGCCCTTCGGGCGAGGTCGATCCGACCCGGATCGACTGGGCCGGCGAGAAGGCGGTCAATTACACGTTGCGGCAGGATTCCGGCTTCGACAATTCGCTGGGTCAGGTGCGGATCGACATGCCGAACCGCTTTGCCGTCTACATGCACGATACGCCGGCAAAATCGCTCTTCGCCGCCAGCGTGCGGTTCCACAGCCACGGCTGCGTCCGGGTGGGCCAGGTGAAGGAACTCGTCGGCTGGCTGCTCCAGGGCACGGACGGGCCCAACGGGCCGGGCACGAACTGGGGCCCGATCGAGATCGAAACCGGGATCGCCGATGGCGAGCGCCGCGACATCAAGCTCGCCAAGCCGGTCCCGGTCGTCTTCGTATATCTCACCGGCTTCGCCACGCCGGACGGGAAGGCGCATTTCCGCGACGACATCTACGCCCTCGACACGCCGGCTCCGGAACCGGCCGCCACCGGCGCGATCCCCCCCGCAGCACCCCCGGGTGCGGACGCGGCCTCCGCGAAGCCGGCCTCCGCCGGTGCCGCGCCGACCGCGCCCCGGCCCGGCGCCGCCCACGACGCGAAGCCGGCCCCGGCGCGGGCCGCTGCGACCAAGCCCGCCGCAGTCAAACCCACCCCGGCGAAGCCCGCGGTGGGCCGCTCGGCCGCCGAGCGCCATAGTTTGGAATCTGTCGAACCTATCCGCTAAGCCCAACCCAGCCATGCGATTCTCGGTCCACCGGAACCTCCCGGCAGGCCCGTCATTGGCTCAGGGAACGCGCATCGGCCCGTTTTCAGCGAGACGGGGCGACGCGCCGAGCCACAGAATCAGACTGGAGACCACCATGGCCAAGGCCAAGCCGAGCAGCCGCATCGAGAGCGCGCGGCTGAACACCCCGACCGACCTTGATCCGAACGACGTGCGGACGATCGCAGAGGGCCTGACGATCCTGAGTTCGGACCTGTTCGCCCTCTACATCAAGACCAAGAACTTTCACTGGCACATGAGCGGACCCCACTTCCGCGATTACCACCTCCTGTTGGATGAGCAGGCCGCTCAGATCTTCGAGATCATCGACGCCGTGAATGAGCGCGCCCGCAAGATCGGCGGCACGGTGCTGCGCTCGCTCGGCCAGGCCAAGAGCCTGACCCGCGTGGCCGACAACGATGCCGAGTATGTCTCGCCCCTCGACATGCTCAAGGAGCTGCGCGACGACAACAAGGCCCTCGCCGCCAACATGCGCACGCTCCACGGCGTGACCGATGAGGCAGGCGACGTGGCGACGACCTCGCAGCTGGAGGAATGGATCGACCAGTCCGAGGAGCGCACGTGGTTCCTCTACGAGACCACCCGCAACGCCACCGACAGCGGCCACTGAGCCGCGCCTCCCGGCATCGGCACGGCCGATGTCGGGTCCGGCCTCGTCGCGCCGCCGCTAACTGCCGGCGAGATCGAGGTGCACCTTCACGAGACCCGGGTCGTCGGGATCCCGCCCCTGCGTGAACCCGAGGCGGCGGCACACCGCCAGCATCGGCCGGTTCTCGGCGAGCACCGTGCCCTCGACCCGCCTGATGCCCTCGGACTGCGCCCAATCGATCATGAGGCGCATCAACGCGAAGGCGAGGCCGGTCCCCCGGGCATCGCGGCCGACCGCGATCGCGTACTCGCCGCTCTCATGGTTGGCGTCGGCATGTAGCCGGACGGCGCCGAGCATGCGCTCGCCGCCGCCCGGTTCGATCTCCGTGGCCACGAAGGCGATGGCGCGGGCGTAGTCGAGCTGCGTCAGACGCGCCAGGTAAGCGTGGCTGAACTCGCGTACCGGGCCGAAGAACCGCAGCCGCAAATCCTCCGGGTCGAGTCCCTTGAAGAAGGTCAGGAACAGGCCCTCGTCCTCCGGGCGCCCCGGCCGCACCGGCA
>NZ_BACT01001062.1:0-2751 GCF_000333255.1 Methylobacterium sp. B1
GTCGGGGGACAGCCTCCAGGCCGCGGCGGCCGCCAAGGGCCTGCTCTACGGCTGCGAGGTCCCGTTCCACCGCTTCGATTCGACGCCCGCCTACCGGCAGGCGGTGGCGCGGGAATGCGGCATCCTCGTCTGCGGCACCGAGATGAAGATGGAGGAGGTCCTGCCCGCGCCCGGCAAGACCGACTTCGCCCGCGGCGACGCGATCCTGCGCTTCGCGCGGGGAAACGGCCAGCGCATGCGCGGCCACACCCTCGTCTGGCACGCGGCGCTGCCGCCCTGGGTCGGCCCGCTGCTCGGCCGGGCGAGCGCCGTCCAGGCCGAGGATTTCATGCGGCGCTGGATCGAGACGGTGGCCGGCCACTACCGGGGCCAGATCGTCGCCTGGGACGTGGTCAACGAGATCTTCGGCAACGAGGCCGATCCCGACCGCGGCGGGGGCCTGCGCGACTCGCCCTGGCTCGCCGCGATCGGCCCCGGCTACGTCGATCTCGCGTTCCGGATCCTGCACGAGACCGACCCGGCGGCCGCCGGCACCTGGAACGAGGACGCGGTGGAGCAGGGCGTGCCCTGGATGGAGGCCAAGCGCACCAAGGTCCTGCGCCGCCTGGAGGCGATGCGGTCCCGCGGCGTGCCGATCCGGCGCTTCGGGCTTCAATCGCACCTCACCAGCACGATCCCGATCGACCAGGGCCAGCTGCGGCGCTTCCTCCGGGAGATCGGCCAGATGGGGCTCGGCATCGCGATCACCGAACTCGACATCGACGACCGCGCCTTCCCGTCCGACGTGGCGACCCGCGACCGGAAGGTGGCCGATTACGCCCGGCGCTACCTCGACGTGGTGCTGGACGAGCCCGCCTGCCTCGACGTCCTGACCTGGGACATCTACGACCCCGACACGTGGCTGAACGACCATCCCTACCGCAAGCGGCCGGATGGCCTGCCGCAGCGGGCCCTCCCCCTCGACGCGCAGTTCCGGCGCAAGCCCCTGTGGCACGCCATGAAGGCGGCCTTCGAGGCCGCGCCGGATCACAAAGCCGCCCGCGAGACGCTCAGGCGGGCGTGACGCCGGCCCGGCGCCCGTCCTCGGCCAGGCTCGGCTCGGGCGGCCGGTCCGCGAGAAGCCGGCGGCGAAGGCGCGCGCAGGGGCGCTCGACGACCGCGTACATCCCCCAGCACCACAGCAGCGTCACCGGGAACGCCGCCAGCATCAGCCCGACGCCGTGCAGCCCGGGCCTCACGTGCAGCACCAGCGCAACCACGGTCATGTGTGCGAGGTAGAAGCTGTAGGACCACAGCCCGAGCTGGCGCATCGGCCGGCTGGCGAGCAGCCGGACCATAGGCCCCTCGCCGTGCAGCAGGTACGCGAAGGGCACGAACAGGGCGGCGCTCTGGAGCGTGTAGCGCAGGCTCTCCCGGAAGGCGGGCTCGCGGACCGCCAGGGTTCCGAGGATCACCGCGAGGCTGGCCGCGACGTGCCAGGCCGTGGGGCGCCACGCCCGGTCGGCCGGGACCACCGGGTTGTTCCACAACCCGAGGCAGCAGCCGAACAGGATCGCGTCGATCCGCGTGTGGGTCCAGCTGTAGTTCAGGCTGTAATCCGGCAGCCGCCAGACGTTCTCGAACCGGATCGCCAGCACCACCGCGCAGAGCCCCAGGCAGGCCAGAGCCGCACGGCGCGGCCGGAGGCGCCCGAGACAGAGCACGAAGGCCAGCGGGAAGACGAGGTAGAAGTGCTCCTCGATGGCGAGGCTCCACAGCGGCACCGGCAGCACTGCCTCGGTGCCGAACAGGCCGGGATAGTTGGTCAGGAACGTCGCCTGTCCGAGGATCGCCGCCGGTTCGACGTGCATCCAGTCCAGCCATCCCGCCCCGTAGAGGGCGCCGGAGGCGAGCAGGGTCAGGTACATCGGGGGCAGGATGCGCAGGCTGCGCCGGAGGTAGAAGGCCGGGAGCGACACCGCGCCCGTCTGCGCCCGCTCGATCCGCAGGAGCGTGGTGATCAGGTAGCCGCTGAGGAAGAAGAAGACGGTGACGCCGAAGCCGCCCGGCACAACGTGGCTGTAGCCGCAATGGGCCGCGAACACGATCAGGATGGCGAGCGCCCGCACCCCGTCGAGCTGAGGCAGGTAGGGCATCGTCTTCGGGACCAGAAACCCGGAATCCGGCATGGCGGAGGTCGATCTCCTGTCGCGTCAGGGGCCCAGCATAAGCGCCCTTTCCGTGCGGACGGACATCCGCACGGCACGCTGAGCGGCTGGACCAGTGTCCGGATGGTGAATCCGGGACTCAAGGCCCCGGCAACACCGGAGGAGATTGGTAACCACGGCCGTCCATGATCCTGCCCGACCGCCCTGTCTCGGGCGCCGTCGGGAGTGTTGCGTATGGTCCCGGTCCCGCCCCGCCGTCACGCCCGCCCGCACGCCGCCCTGGGCGCGGGCCTGTCGCTGCTGGCGCTCCTCGGCGCACCAGCCGTGGCCCTGGCGCAGGGTGCCGGCGCGGTGCAGGGCAGCCCGGTGCCGCCGCTCGCCGTGCCGGTCGCGGTGCCGCCCGCCGCCACAGGGGAGGCCGCGAAGGGCCAGGAGCCCCGGATGCCGGAGGCGAAGGGTGAGGCGAAGGGCACGGCCGGCAAGGCGGCGGATGCCAAGCGCCCTGAAACCAAGCCGGCCGAGCCGCGCCGGAGCCTGTCCCGGCGCAGGGGAAGGCGCAGGATGCCCAGGCCCAGGATGCCAAATCCCCGGACAACAAGGCTCA
>NZ_BACT01001061.1:0-7203 GCF_000333255.1 Methylobacterium sp. B1
CCAAGGGGTAAACGCTCGCGCCTCGAATCCAAGCCTGAAACCGCCCCGCCCGGGCGGTTCCGCCCGCCCGTGACTCGATGGCAACACTGTGGCAGCTTGGCCGTAGCCCCGGGATGAATGCCGACGGTCCCGGCGTCCGGTGCCTTCGCCCCGCCGGCGAAGGCCTGCTCGCATCCCGTCTCCGGTCGATGGCGCCGGCACCACCGTCCTTGCGCGCCGAGAGAGGCAATCCCGTCCGCGTGGCAGGTCCTTCAGCCCTGCGCGCCTGGGGCGCTTCGCTGCGCGCGACGACGGCGAGGGCCGGCTCGACCGACGGCCCGCGACCGGCGCCCGGATCAGGCCTCGTCGGCGGCGAGCCAGATGGCCGGCTCGCGGGGGAGCGTCCGGAGCGGAGCCGGTGCGGAGGGCAGGCCGCGGAGCTGGGCGAGTTCGGCGAGCTCCGGCGCCTGCGCGGTGTCGTCGGCGTTCAGGAACAGGCCGCGCGCCCGGGCGGCGCGGCCGAGATCGGCCCGGCTCGTCCAGACGCTCTGGGCCGGGCTCGTGAGGAGCGCCAGGGCCAGCGGCGCCATCCAGAGGGCGAGCCACGCGTTCCCGACGAGGAGCAGCGCGAAGACCATCAGCCCGCCGACCACCACGGCGTCCGCCTGGAGCCGGAAGGCCTCCGCCCAGGACAGTTGCCGATCGTCGCGATCCTGCGTCTCCCAGCGCACCACCCGGCCGAAGAAGGTCGAGACCACGGCCCCGGCGGTGAACAGGGTCAGGACCGGCCACAGGAACACCCACGCCGCCTGCTCCAGGGCGGCGCTCGCGAGCAGCGCCCGGGTGCCGCCGAAGGCCGCCCGGCGCTCCGGCGATGCCAGAACATGGACGAGGCTGAGGAGCTTCGGCAGGGCCAGGATTGCGAGGCTGAGGGCGGCCAGGGCGTGGGCGGCCGCGCCCTGCCCGGTCAGCCCGTAGGCCAGGAGGCCGAGATCGCCGGTCCGGGCGGCCTGCCACGCGGCGAGGCCGAGGAAGGCGATCCAGAGCGGCAGCATCCCGTAGGAGAGGATCCCGACCAGGAGATGCCAGCGGCTCGCCGCGTGCAGGCCCGCCCAGGGCAGCACGCGCAGGTGCTGGAGATTGCCCTGGCACCAGCGGCGCTCGCGGCCGAGCAGGTCGATGAGGTTGGTGGGCATCTCCTCCCAGGTGCCGCCCATCTCGGGCAGGAGCCGCACCTCCCAACCGGCGCGGACCATCAGCGCGCCCTCGACGATGTCGTGGCACAGGATCTCGCCGCCCAGCGGCTCCCGGCCCGGGAGCTTCGGGAGCTGCGCATTCTCCGCGAAGGCCTCGATCCGCAGGATCGCGTTGTGGCCCCAGTAGCTGCCCTCCGGCCCCTGCCAGGTCTCCAGGCAGCGCAAGGCCAGCGGCGCGTAGAGGCGGACGGCGAATTGCTGGATGCGGGCGAAGAGCGTGTCGCGACCGGCCGCGTAGGAGACGGTCTGGATCAGGCCGGTGCGGGGGCTCGCCTGCATCAGCCCGACGAGCCGGGTCATGGCCGCGCCGGTCATCAGGCTGTCGGCATCCAGCACGATCATGAAGGCGTATTCGCCACCGTAGCTGCGGCAGAACTCGCCGATGTTGCCGGCCTTGCGGCCGAGATTCTCCGTCCGGCGCCGGTAGCGGATCCGCGGCAGGGCCGGATCCTGTGCCGCCCAGGCCTGGATGCGCGCGAATTCGTGCTCCTCCACGGCGGCGATCGCCCCGTCCCGCGTGTCGGAGAGGACGAAGATGTCGATGCCCTGCGCGTCGGTACGGGCCAGCGAGCGGGCCATCACCCGCAGGCGGGCGAACACCGCGACCGCGTCCTCGGCGTGGATCGCCACCACGGCGGCGGTGCGTCCGGTCCCGGCCGGCCCGGCACCCGCCGCTTCGGAGCGGCGCTCCAGCGCGGATTTCGCCCGGTCGCCCAGGAGGGAAGCGACGAACCCGTAGACGTACTGGCAGGCGACGAAGGCCTGCCAGCCCATCACGAGGCCGAACAGAACCAGGACCGCCCAGGCAAGCGGGCTGACGCCCGCCGGATAAGCGCGCGCGGCGAGCCACACGAGACCGCCGGCGGTGCCGAGGCTCGGGACGGCCAGGGCCAGGCGCCGGGCGCGCAGGGCGCCGCGGCCCGCGCCGGTCCAGACCTCGCGACAGGATGCGGCGTCCGACGGATCGGGTATGGCGGGATCCGCGTTCCGATGCGACCGCTCGGCGGAGGAGGTGACGCGTGAGGACATGGCGCGAGGAACTCGACCGTGGAAGGCTGCCGGCCGCCCGGCCGTCGGAGGCCGGGAACCGATGACCGTGGATACCGATGTGCGGGGCGAGGACACGGAGCCGACCCGGCAGCACAGACCGCCGGAAGCCGAACGGATCAATCCCCCCTCCCGACGCCGCGTTCTTCGAACAGCTCTGGCCGCGGCTGCCGGCACGGTTCTACCTAGCGCGGCTGATCTGAATGGGTCCAGAACGTGGGCCGGGCCGGCGCTTCCGCCGCAGGGGGGCGCGATGACCTTCGAAACCCTGTCGGCGGAGGCGGCACGTCTCGCCGCGGCCCCCTATGCCGCCCCGCCCGAGGATCTTCCGCCGGCGCTCGCCGCCCTCGACTACGACGGCTACCGCGCCATCACCTTCCGTCCGGCCGAGAGCCTGCACCTCGGCGACCATTTCAGCGCCCAGCTGTTCCACCGCGGCTTCCTGCAGCGCAAGCGCGTGGCGCTCTACCTCCAGCCGCGGCGCGGGCCGGCGCGCCCGATCCCCTACGAGACCCGCCTGTTCGATCTGGGCCGGCGGCTCGCCGGCCAGAGCTTCGCGCCGGATCTCGGCTTCGCGGGCTTCCGCCTGCACTACGCCTTCCCGGACATGCCGGCGTGGCGACCGAAGGGCTTCCAGGAGGAGTTTCTCGTCTTCCTGGGGGCCTCCTATTTCCGCCTGCGCGCGGCCCATCAGGAATACGGGCTCTCGGCCCGGGGGCTCGCCATCGGCACGGGCGCGCCGGAGGGCGAGGAATTTCCCGACTTCGTCGCCCACTGGATCTGCGAACCGGAGCCGGAAGCCCACACCCTGACGGTGCTCTCGCTGCTCGACAGCCCGAGCGTGGCCGGCGCCTTCCGGTTCGCCATCAGCCCCGGAGACCCGGCGCGGATCGCCGTCACCGCGGCGCTCCATCCACGCCGGTCGATCGCGAAGCTCGGGCTGGCCCCCCTCACCAGCATGTTCCTATACGGGCAGAACGGGCCCGGGGCGCGGGGGGCCAAGCCGTTCGACGACTTCCGGCCGCAGGTCCACGATTCCGACGGCCTCTGCGTCGCGGCCGGGGCCGACCCGGCGCGGGTCGACCGGATCTGGCGGCCCCTGGTCAACGGGCGCAAGCAGCCACAGATCTCCGCCTTCGCGGCCCGGCCGCTCGCCGGCTTCGGGCTGCTGCAGCGGGAGCGGACCTTCGCGGCCTATCTCGACGTCGAGGCGCGTCACGAGGCGCGGCCGGGCCTGTGGGTGGCCCCGGATCCCGCCGGGGGCGCCTTCGCGAACGGCGCCGTGCAGCTCTTCGAGATCCCGTCGGGCGAAGAGTACATGGACAACATCGTGGCGGCCTTCGTGCCCGCGGCGCCGGCGCAGCCCGGCGCGCCGCTGCATCTCGCCTACGGCCTGACCACGGTGGGGGCGGAGCCCGTGCCGGCGATCCCGGACGCCGCCCTCGCCCGGGTGACCTCGACGCGATTCGGGTCCGCGGAACGCCTGCGCCCCATCACCCCGCCGAGCCCGCAGCGGCGGCTCTGCGTGATCGATTTCGAGGGTCCGGGCCTGCCGAAATCTGCCGACGAGGCGGTCACCGCCGAGGTCTCGGCCAGTGCCGGCACGATGCACGAGCCGGTGGCCAACTTCGTGCCGCAGACCGGCGGCTGGCGGATCTATGTCGAGTGGCGCCCGCCGGAACCGATGCCGGCGGGCGACGTCGTGCTGCGCGCCCGGCTGGTCCGCGGGACGACGCCCCTCAGCGAGACCTGGGACGCCGCCCTGTAACCCCGTGATCGCGCGCGACGCGAAGCGACCCGGGGCAGCGCGACGTCGGGTCTCGCCGCTCCGACCGGAGCGCGGCGCGACGGTTCGGGCGGCGAACGCTCAGGCGGTCCGGCGCTCCTGCTCCAGGCGGCGGGCCAGGCGGGTGGCGCCGTAGACCTCGCTCAGGCGGCGACGGGCGGCGGAGACCGGCGGGGCCTGCCGCTCGACATGGGCGGCGGCGATGACGCGCAGGGCGGCGGCGACCGAACGCTCCAGGCGACGCTCGGCCTGAGCGGCCGCGTCGTGATGATTGTCCAGCATTGATGATCCCTCGTGCCGCGCCGTATCCGCCCTCTCGCGGGGCGGTATCCGACGGCGCAGACAGATTTCACATCTGGCTTGACCGTATCAAGGCAGCTTGGCCGTAAGCCGAAGACCGTCGTTACCGCAGTTCCTCGTGCCAGGTCCGGCCGTCGCGCTCGATCAGCGCGATGGCGGCGGTCGGCCCCCAGCTCCCAGCCGGGTAGGGCCGCGGCGCCTCGGGCCGGTCGGCCCAGGCCTTGAGCACGCCGTCCGCCCAGGCCCAGGCGGCCTCGACCTCGTCGCGGCGCATGAACAGGGTGGCGTTGCCGCGGACCACGTCCATCAGCAGGCGCTCGTAGGCGTCGGGATAGCGCTGCTTGAAGGTCTCCTCGAAGGAGATGTCGAGATCGGTGGGACGCAGGCGCAGGCCGCCGGGGCCCGGATCCTTGGTCATGACTTCGAGCTTCATGCCCTCCTGCGGCTGCAGGCGGATCACGAGGCGGTTCGGCTCGCGGCCGAACGCCTCCTCGGGGAAGATCGAGAACGGCGAGGCGCGGAACTGCACCACGATCTCCGAGAGCTTCCGGGGCAGGCGCTTGCCGGTGCGCAGGTAGAACGGCACGCCGGCCCAGCGGCCGGACTGGATCTCGACCTTCATGGCGACGAAGGTCTCGGTCCGGCTCTCGTGGCCGAGCTCGGAGAGGTAGCCCTCGACGGGCTTGCCGTCGACGGCGCCCGCCACGTACTGGCCGCGCACCGTCACGCTCTGGATATCGTGCGTGGTGATCGGCTTGAGGGCGCGGAGCACCTTCAATTTCTCGTCGCGGACCGAGTTCGCCTCGAGGTTGAGCGGGCTCTCCATGGCGGTGAGGCACAGGAGCTGCAGGATGTGGTTCTGCAGCATGTCGCGCATCGCGCCCGACGTGTCGTAGTAGCCGGCCCGGCCCTCGACCCCCACCGTCTCGGCGACCGTGATCTGGACGTGGTCGATCACGTCCGAGGTCCAAAGCCGCTCGAAGATCGTGTTGGCGAAGCGGAGCGAGAGCAGGTTCTGGACCGTCTCCTTGCCGAGATAGTGGTCGATCCGGAAAATCTGCGATTCGGGGAAGACCTCGCCGACCGCGTCGTTGATCGCCCGGGCCGATTTCAGATCCTTGCCGATCGGCTTCTCCAGCACGACGCGGGACTTCTCGCCGACGAGCCCGTGGGCGGCGAGGTTGCGGCAGATCGAGCCGTAGAGGTCGGGCGAGGTGGCGAGGTAGTAGGGCCGGACCTGGTCGGGCCGCTCGTCGAGCTTGGCCACGAGGTCCGTCCAGCCGCTGTCGCCGGCGCCGTCGACCGCGACGTAGTCGACGTGGTCGAGGAAGCGATGGAGCATGTCTTCCGACAGGTCGGCGGCGGGGACGAAACGCTTCAGGGCGTCGCGGGCATGCTCGCGGAAGGCGTCGAGGGACAATTCCGAGCGCGAGGCACCGATGATCCGGCTCGTCTCCGGGATCTGCCCGTCCCGGAAGCGGTAGAACAGGGCCGGCAGAAGCTTTCGCGCGGTCAGATCGCCGGTCGCGCCGAACACGACGCAGTCGAAGGAGGCGACGGGAATGATCGTGGCCAAGTGCGGCTCCCGGTTGTCGTGCGCTGGTCTCGTGCGGCGGCTGCGTCGCACTGACCTAGCCCGTGTGCAAGGGCTTCGCCAGACTCGGGGCGCGGACCAGCGCTGCCCGGGCCGGGGCGCGGCCGCGACAGCTTTGGGCAACCCGATGACGTCACGCTCCGTCTTTGCGAGCACGGCGAAGCAACCCAGGGCCGCGCGCCGACGCCGAAAGGCAGCACGATGCGTGAGCCGGCCGTCTACATCATGGCGAGCCGCCGCAACGGGACGCTCTACACCGGCGTGACATCCAACCTCGCCCGGCGGGGTCTACGAGCATTGCGAGGCGCTGCTCCAGGGCTTCACCAGCCGCTACGATTGCAAGCGCCTCGTCTGGTATGAGCGCTATCCCACGATGAATGAGGCCATCACGCGCGAGAAGCAGATCAAGGCGGGCTCACGGAAGAAAAAGCTCGCGCTGATCGAGGCGATGAATCCGGATTGGAACGACCTGTATCCAGATCTCGCGTGAACAGGTCCGGCGTCGCGGCTCCCTGGATTGCTTCGCTGCGCTCGCAAGGACGGTGAACGCGGCAACCCGCGCGCAGTCACGCGACCCGTCTCGCTCCTCCGTCATCACGAGCGGAGCGAAGTGACCCAGGGCCGCGCGAGGCCGTATGGGTCACCCCTCCATGTACCGCTTGAAGCCTTCGGAAAAATCCGGGTGCCAGCGCGACAGGGCGGGCCGGTTCTCGATGATGTCGCCCGCCGCCCAGGCGATCCGCTTCGCGTCCTGCGCCCGGGTGGTCTCGTTGTCGGGGCAGAGGATGTAGAAGTCGCCGGCGGCGAGCCGCTCCAGCATGAAGGCCACGGTCTCGTCGGGCGTCCAGGCTCCCGCGGGCTTCTCGGCGACGCCCCGGGCCTTGGTGAGGCCCGTATAGACGAAGCCCGGGATCAGCAGGTGGGCGGTGGTCCGGCATCCTTCGCGGTTGCGCAGCTCGTGGGCGAGCGCCTCGGTGACCGCCTTCACCCCCGCCTTCGAGACGTTGTAGGGCGCGTTGCCCGGCGGCGTGGTGATGCCCTGCTTCGAGCCGGTGACGATGATCGCCCCAGGCTTGCCGCCCGCGATCATGCCGGGCGCGAAGGCGTGGATGCCGTTGACCACGCCGCCGAGATTGGTGCCCAGGATCCGCGTCCAGGTGTCGGCGTCGGAGAACAGTTTCCCACCGGCCTCGATGCCGGCATTCAGCATCACCAGGGCCGGCGGGCCGGCCCTGGCGACG